>NZ_JAKKRO010000121.1:0-3118 GCF_025654235.1 Shewanella sp. SM32
GGTGTAATCGGCAAGGTGATTACGTACAGTGCTTTCATGAATGCGTAATGCTTGAGAAATCATTGCCGGGGTCCAGCCTTCGGATGCAAGCAGTACTGCTTTGATGCGGTCACGAATACGCCCGTCACGCGTTTGAGCATGCTGGGTCTCTAGGACTTGTTTTTGTTCAGGAGTAAGGAGTAGTTTCATAATCGTTAGCTTGATCCTCATTTCACTGAAAATCAAGCATCTTCATTGATCACGGGTATAAATGTCCAATACCTATGCCGTTATCACAAACATCAATATTGACCATACCCTCGTCATCCTTATAGCAATGGATGTTAATGAGGCTGGCCTCAGCGTGTTTGATGGCGTTTAACGTCGCTTCTCGCGTGATCTGCAGTATGTGGATGTGTTGCTTTGCCTCTAGCCATTGTGGCGCAAGTTTATAGTCTAAGGTTATCTTTATATTCGTCTTTGTCCTGAGTTGCTCAAGCATAGCTTCTAAAGCACTTTTTAGATCGGGTTCTTTAATTGTGAGCCTAAAGGTGGATAGTAACTCCCTGAGCTGCACGTAGGCAGTGCTTACACCTTCGTTGATTTCGGTTAGCTGCGCCTCAACGATTGGACTGCGGCAACTGCAATCTAAGTTTTTGCGTAATAAGCTAATTTGGATTTTTAGGAAAGATAGCACTTGACCTAAAGAGTCGTGCAGCTCTCGGGCAATTACGCCACGTTCCTCCATTAGCGCCAGTTGCTGTCTTTGCTCTGTGGCATTGTGGATCACGATTGAGCGCGTCAGCATAATTGCGAAATTGTTAAACAAGGCGATATTGGGTGTTTGAGCGGCAATTAACTCTAAATAGCCTAAATTAGCCTGCTCAAATTGCAGTGGAAAACGGGTGCTCTCTTGAGTCATATCTGGCCAGCCGCCATCGGCCTCAATCACTTCAAGCTCTTGCTCGGGATACTGGATAATGAGTCTTAGGTAGTCGAGTGATTCATAGCCTTTTAACTGATTCAGCGCCGCCTTGAGCGCCTTATAATCGAGTTTATTCGCGTTTAATGTCAGTAGGTTATCATATAAGAATGCCAGCTCGTTGTTGGCCCTTGTCAGCGCTAAGGTTTTTTCTGCTACCTGCGATTCTAAGTTGCCATAAAGCGTCGCGAGTTCCTTCGCCGTTTTTTGTAGGGCATGGGTCAGCGCTGTAAGTTCAATATATTCGGTCTCGGGCATTTCAATTTCAAAATTACCCTTAGAAATCGTGTTGGCCGATTCCATCAGTTTTTGCAGTGGGATCACTACTTTCTTCTTTGTAAAACGCACGGCCACAAAAGCGATAATGAGCATGACGCCTAAGCCTAATATTTGGCTGGCGGCAAGGAGCCTGAGTTTAAAGGCGGCGTAGTGCTCCATCTCAAGCACCAGTAAATCTATGGTATCAACAAAGTCCTTCAGTGAGGCGACATAATCGCGGGAGTTTTCTTGTTCTATGTAGTGTTTCATCACCAGCCATTTATCGATGACAAGCTGATATTGAGCGGCAATTTCTGGCGGACTAAACCAACTTTCCGAGGGCTTTAACGTGTCGGAATAGAGCGTATTTTCGAATTCGGTGATTTTATCCTGCGCAGCATCACTGCCTGAGTTGGCGTAAAACATTAACCGATAGCTTTGCATCCTCAGCGACCCTGAGGCATTAATCGCCTTGGCGTCGCCTAAGCTGTAGGACAAATTGATGATAGCAAAAGTCGATAAACTACTAGAGAGCAGAATAAGTACTAACATTAATCCTAAGATTTTTGAGGTGAGACTACCTCGTTTCATTAATCCGCTGTTCATTTTGATGGCCGCTGTTATGGCACTTTGCAGTGGTTTTTACATTAGAAAATAATGTAATACATTAACAAAAGTATAGAAATGTGAACAACAACACCTTTACATTTTGATCTAGCGCAAACTTCAACCTAGATACCCCCTAAGAGGTATATTTTTAGCAGGGTTAAATCACTAAGTTTGACCATGGAGATGTCGTGATTTACAACAATAATGCAACACGGAGATGAGATGATGAAGAAGATGACAGGTAAGTCCTTTGCACTGAGTGCACTGGTTGCCGCCAGCTTCATGGCAGCGGGCGCAATGGCGAGTGATAAAACAGAGCCTCGCAACGAAGTTTATAAAGATAAATTTAAGAATCAATACAGTAGCTGGCATGATACCGCAAAGAGTGAAGAACTAGTGGATGCACTTGCACAAGATCCTAATATGGTGATCTTATGGGCGGGTTATGGTTTTGCTAAAGATTATAATGCACCACGCGGCCACATGTATGCGGTAACTGACGTACGCAACACGCTACGTACAGGTGCACCCGCTAATGCGGAAGATGGTCCTATGCCGATGGCATGTTGGAGCTGTAAGAGCCCTGACGTACCTCGCTTGATTGAAGAGCAAGGCGAAGATGGTTACTTCAAAGGTAAGTGGTCAAAGGGTGGCCCTGAAGTGACAAATACCATTGGTTGTGGTGATTGCCATGAAAAAAGCTCTCCAAAGTTACGTATTTCACGCCCTTATGCAGACCGTGCTTTTGAAGCTATAGGTACACCTTTCAGCAAAGCGTCTAAACAAGATAAAGAATCAATGGTATGTGCTCAGTGCCACGTTGAGTATTATTTTGAGAAAACTGACGACAAAAAGAATTTTGTTAAATTCCCTTGGGATATGGGTACAACAGTTGAAAAAATGGAAGTCTACTATGACTCAATCCAATTTTCTGATTGGACACACGCCCTTTCTAAGACACCAATGTTAAAAGCCCAGCATCCAGAGTATGAAACGTGGAAAATGGGTATTCACGGCATGAATAATGTGAGTTGCGTTGACTGCCCGCCGTGTCAGAGTAGTTGTCCTGTCTTCTTTTCACAATAGTTATAGTCAGACGGCGGGTGGTTAGCAGGTTCAAATGGCTGTTTATTCACCAGTAAGAAAAGAAGCAATATTAAAAAAGTTATTACCGCCGTTAAATCGCTCTGTGGCGCAGTTGGCTTCAGAGGAAGGCATTTCTGAGCAGACGCTGTACAATTGGCGCAATCAGTTAAAAGCTCAAGGATATGCCGTGCCGGTAAGCGGACA
>NZ_JAKKRO010000122.1:0-2991 GCF_025654235.1 Shewanella sp. SM32
AGAACCCATCGCCATCCCTTTTTGCACTAATGCGGCGCTGAGAGGGATTACTGCTTCGGCGCGAATATAAAGTGGAATACCAATTAAAGCCGCCACAGGAATAGCGTACCATTTTGCTTCACCGGCATATTTAACGATTAAATCTGTAGGAATAAAACCGTAGATCATTGACCCCAACAGAATGCCCACAAATAGATAAGGTAGTACTTGTTTGAAGTCCTTCCAAGTAGAGTGCCAAACTCTTATCCAGCGGCTCTGAGGCTTACTTTTGGGTGCTATATCAGTAGTCGTTACTGGTTTAGTATCGCAACATGAGTTCGCAACAGCTGTGGGTTTAGTATCGCAACATGAGTTCGCAACTGCTGTCGATTTAGTTTCGCAACAGGTACTGGAAAAGGAGGAAGGTTTAGTGTCACAACATGAAGTGACAGTGTCTTCCAGAGTATAAGCTTCTTTACGGACATACCTTTCAAACCCCAGCTTTTCAAGCATATAGCCTGCAATGACAGAGACTCCCATTGCTACTACAAAATAAAAAAGTGCTACTTTTAAGCCAAAGGTGACAACAAATAGTCCGATAATAATCGGATTCAGTAATGGACTGGCAAACAGGAATACCATCATAGGGCCAAAACCGGCACGAGCCCTGAGTAAGCCTTTCAAAAAGGGAATGGTAGAACAAGAGCAAAACGGGGTAATTGACCCAAGTAGTGCAGCAATGACATAACCTCTGCCGTTGCGTGAGCTTAGCATCGCTTGTATTTTTTGAGGGGTGATAAATTCTTGTAAAATACCTACTAGGTAGCTTATGACAAGAAATAGTAGGGTAAGCTCAACGGCAAGGAAAGCGAACATGCTTGCCGTTTCTTTCATCATAAGAATCATTTCAGGACTCATTTTTTTACCTCTTCAACTTAAAGTTTCGAATATTCTAGAATAATAGTGTTTGGGCGAAGTGTTTTCAATATATTATTTCTAGAATAATGGAAATATTTGGTATACCTATTGATGCTTAAACACATGACACCCTGCTTTTGATTGTTTATGAGTGGTCGATTTTGAGGTCGCTAGGGTAAGGATATTTCTGGTATTATCGAATTACTTAACGAAATGAGGCCGATATGAATATAGAGAATGCTGCTAAAGTATTAAAAGAACTGGGCCATCCAACGCGTCTCGCCCTATTTCGATTACTGGTCAAGGGCGGATATGCTGGCGTTGCGGTGGGTCAGTTACAAGACGAGTTGCAGATCCCTGGTTCAACTCTCTCACACCATATTAGTGCCCTTGTGTCAGCGGGAGTGATTTCCCAACGGCGCGAGGGAAGGGTGCTGTACTGCGTACCTGACTATGAATTATTACAAGGATTAGTGCATTTTTTACAAGATCAATGTTGTAGTGCTCAGTGAACAATTTTGTTAAATGAACAGTAAATTATTACATGTGGATATTTACATATATGATAAATCGTATATAGTGACATTCTCTTTCATCAGGACTCATTCCCATGAAAAAACGTGTACTTTTTCTCTGTGTTGGTAATTCTGCGCGTTCACAACTCGCTGAGGCCTTATTAAGACACCAAGCCCAAGAGCAGTTTGATGTGTTTAGTGCGGGTACGCAGCCTGAGCCCATCGATGAGCGAACTCTTGCGCTTTTGCAGAAAAATAATTTGGGTACGAGTGAGTTACGTTCGAAGTCTGTCAGTGAGTTTAGTGGGCAATCCTTTGACTTTGTGATCAGTCTCTGTGAAAAATCAACGCAAGAGTGTCAGAGTTTCCCCTTGGCAGATAAGATTATTGCTTGGGATTATCCCGATCCCAAAATCGAATCGGGCACTCGTGGGTTTGAACAAACTTTTAGAGAACTCAACGAAAGAATAAAAATGTTTGTACTCGTTCAGTCTAAGGATCTTAATGATTAATCCTACGCAATTTTTTAAATGTTTAGCCGATGAAACTCGCTTGCGCTGTTTGATGTTGATTCAGCACGAGGGTGAGCTTTGCGTCTGTGAATTGACCGAAGCCTTGCAGGAAATTCAGCCCAAGATCTCGCGGCATTTAGCCCAATTACGTAAGTGCGGATTATTAGTCGATCGCCGGCAGGGGCAATGGATTTTCTATAGTATCAGTAATGATTTACCCGAATGGGGAAAGTCAGTGTTGAGTGAGGTTACCAGCCAAAATCCGGTATTCCTTGAAGAAAACATGCGTAATCTGTGCAAGATGGGTGGCCGCCCCGAGCGCGCTAGAGCCTGTTGCTAAAGATTGTTTGTAACAAATAAATAAAAAATTTAATCTAAAATATATGAAAATTCATATATTAAATCGCTAGAGGTTGATATGGCACCAGCTATAAAAGTGCTCTTTCTATGTACCCATAATGCCTGTCGCAGCATCCTAGCTGAAGCTATAGGTCGAGATCTCGTCGGTAAGCAAGCTTTGACTACTATTGCTCAATGGCAATTTGCGAGTGCCGGTAGTGAACCTGCCGGGGTCGTTCATCCTCAAACTCTATTGCAACTAGCACACAGAGGCTATGTTACCGAAGGGCTCTGCAGCAAAAGCTGGGATATGATGGCGGATTTCACTCCTGACTTAGTGATCACTGTTTGTGATAATGCTGCGGGAGAAACCTGTCCTTTGTGGTTAGGTCAAACACTTAAATTACATTGGGGTTTACCCGACCCAACATCAATCGACGCCCCCGATATAGATGAGCAATTTAGCTATGTTATAGAAACACTTGAAAATCGTATAAAGGCATTAATCTCGTTGCCGCTTTCGGCAGGTATAGAAGCTCAAAAAGCATCATTACAATCAATTGCGAGTCAATTTCCACTTATTCAAAGATAAATGGTTTGTATTTAATTGGTGTTTATTCAACTAATTAAAATAGCAATATCCTTTTGCTTCATCGCTTTCATGTATACCAAGGAAGTTTGATTATGCTGCAACTATTTTCCGATTTAGCGAGCTGGCTAACCTTTGG
>NZ_JAKKRO010000123.1:0-2978 GCF_025654235.1 Shewanella sp. SM32
TCAATTTGAGCAAGAAAGGGAAGTAAGTCCTTGCGTCTAAGCATTTTCTTTTTGATTAACTTACCCGCTTTATCGACGCCAACAGCATGAAAAACAGACTTTGCGATATCTAAACCGATTGTAGTAATCTTCATAGGTGGACCCGTCCTCTTTCTGATGAGTTTTAGCGACTACATCGTGGCCCATTGCGAGGCCGATTAAAAGTGGATGGGTCCATTCCATTATCCATGGCGAGACTCACGCAATTTGCCTATTCGCCCTGCGGCAACTCCGAGGGGATGGGCGTATTCAATGAGCTTTGGTGTGATGTAAGATATAAAGTTTTTACTATTTAATAACAATGACTTAATTGCGGCAATAATACTGAAATTATTTTTGTCAGAGTGAATAGTAATCTGACTCAATTGATCAGGATATTGGGAGATAAATATGGCAGGACGTCAAAGTCAGCGGAAATTCTTTAATTTCTTACAACATGCTGAGCACTCTGGGAAAAGTTTCTCTAGGGAAGAGTTAATCGTAGCCTCTGGTTGGAAGGTCAGTACATTTGAAACCTATTACAACAAAGGCCAGATTACACAGTTTGTCACAGAGACCGGTGATGGCATTTTCCGCGCAATAAATACGCTGGATTTAACTTTTGTCGAGTTCCAAAAGCGATTATCCCAAAGTAAGCACTTTCAGGAGCTTGGTCATAAATGTAAATCGCAACTTTCCAAAGCGTTACTTAAAAAATCTCGCGATAACATGATGTTGGCGTTAGAGCTTTATAATCGTCCATCATTAGAGAATAAGTTAGACGGCTTTGTTTTGCTATTCTGTACTGCGTGGGAGCAACTTTCTAAAGCACGCTTAATTGAACGTGACGGTGAAGATAGTATTTTCGAGCCAGCAAATAAGAAAGGTATACGCCAGACTATTTCATTGAGGGCATGTTTGGCGCGTTTGTATGCTGATAAAGATTTAGTTCGAAAGAACATTGAAATGGTAGCTGATTGGCGTGATCAAGCTGTACATCTCTTAATGCCAGAACTACAAGCTATTGCCTCTAGAATATTTCAATCAGGTGTACTTAACTTTTCATCTGAATTTGAGGCATTTTCACAAGTGGCTTTTATATCGGTTCAACATACTGGAATGATGACTATAGTTGGTGATTTTAAACTCCCTGCAATGTCTTTATTAAAAACACAGTATGGTGCTGCAGCATATGAAATTCTTGAATTAGCAACCAGCATTCAGTATGAAGTTGAAAAAGCTGATGATATGAACTTTGCAATACCATTGAAGGTTCATTTGGTCTTTGCACAAGGTGAAGGGGATGCACAAGTGGTATTGACCAAGGCCTCGGGTACTGCAAGTGATCTTAATGAATTACGTCAAAAGCTAAAGGTTATAGAAAAGACGATAGATTTAGATAAGTCGCATCCGTATTCGCAGACAAAACTACAACAATTGGTAAATACCAAATTAGAAACCGATCGTGACCAGTTGAAGTTAGAGAAATGTATCCCAGGAAGAAATAAATTTACCGGAAGACCAGAGCTTAACAACCATTGTATTCAAGCGTGTATACAGAGACTTGCTTGGCAGCAATCTAACAATGAATATCATTACCATGCCAAGCTTGCAAACCGGCATCAATACTCTGAATCTGCTGTAACTGAACTAGTTAAGCGCATTACTCAGGAAGATGATTTCGTTGCTAAAGCTAAAAAAATGCTAAGTAAAAAGAAATAACCTAGTAAGGTTTCTGCTAAGAAAAATAAAGACCCCATTATTAAAAATAATGAGAAGAAATTATACAGGCATAGTTTTCGGGTGAAGGGACACTTTATCGAAAGCGTTAGCTATTTTCAAATAAGCACGAAGCCACCAACTAATGCTGGTAACTTCACTAAGGACGCCGAGGGATTTCCAAAAGAGGAACAGGCGTTTTTAACCTTTTGGTCGTGTGTGGGGGAGGGAGTCTCATGACCTTGATTTAAGAATGACTACGAAGTTTGTAACTACTGGTAGATGAGTATTTTTAAGTTTTACTCTGACACCATTTGTGATTACTTATTAAGCAGGGTGTGTGGAATGAATAGATTACTATTTACGGTTATAAGAGGGATTTTTTTTCCGATTTTTCTGTTATTCGTTACAGCATGTGGTTCTAATGCAATTTCTTATCAGCCTACACTAATGAGTTACAGTGAGGCGTTGAATGTTGTTGAGGAATTAACTATGACGCAACACTCAGAATGGAAACCTGATGAATTTGGAATAACGGATAAATATGTTTTTTGGAATTACGGCTTTGTTACTAACTCATCGAGTTCTGCTGCAATAATTGCTGACACAGCAATAGTTGGGAAAAGTCAGGCTGAAACGAAATTAAACAATGAGCGTATTTACTTTAGAACAATTAAAGGTGTGAAGTTACTTGATTGGCAGCGCAAGTTTAAGCAGTGGTATGTAGTCTCATTAGTTGATACTGAAGATCGTATCACAAAGCACGCCTTGAGAACTCGAAGTCTTGATGATGCGAAGAGGTTTATGGATGCAATGGAGTCGATAATTAGGGAAAGAAAAGACTCGCAGTAGTAGCTTGACAATGATGATTATTTTTAACGATTTCTTGCTCTGGTGTGGAATGGGATTCCACGACTTTGATATTTTATAAGAGTTTTTATGAAAAAAATTAGTTTTTTTGGTATGAGCATAGTGCTTGCTTTGACACTTGTTACTGAAGAATCCCCTGATGATTTACAAATAAATCATCAAATTAGGGTGGAAGCGCATCTTGTTGCATGATCAAATGGTTTCGCTAAAAACTACACTTGGACAACAAGATGCGCGAAGCCAATATCCTACAACATTCTTTACACCAATACTGCCCAGAACTTCACCTAAAACGATTAAACAGCTTGATGCTGGCCTCTAAGGCACTGATTGAATGTAAGACACTGACCTTGACTGAGTTAGGTCGAAAT
>NZ_JAKKRO010000124.1:0-2889 GCF_025654235.1 Shewanella sp. SM32
CATTAGCTTGCTCAGTTTGTGGTGATAGACGTTGCCGCCATTTATAAAATGACATGGTGCTCAGTTGATGGGTTTGGCAAAACTCAGTGATGCTCAGCTCTGATGTGTGCCATAAGTCGATTAATTGCTGCCATTGTGCAGCGTTGCGGTAAGCTCGCTTTGCCATATCACTCTCCTGTAATGATGAGTGCACAGCTTATCGCGCGATCTTAAGTGGGAATAGGACGTCCTAAAATGGACGCTTACCTTCTAATGACAATCTTTGTTAGCAATCATCAGTCACCATACCGAGTGTTGTTCTGATTGCCATTTACAATCAGTAACTTAATTTACTTTTATTTATATTGAACCCGATTGACACATAATGATGCGTTATAACATATCATTTGTTTCAGTAGTAATCATATGGAGACGACCCACAAAATGAACTTCCACAAATACCTTCTGTTATTAGGTGTTGGCACTTTAGCTGTTTCAGCAGAACCTATTGAACGTATCAATGTCACTGGGCATGCTTTAGAAAAACCGCTAAGTCAAAGAATACAAGCCAGTAAAATCGAACTCAGCGGCGATGAACTTAATAATCGTAAAGCCGATACCTTAGGAGAAACTTTAAGCCAATTACCGGGGGTAGACAGTGGTTTTTTTGGAAGCTCATCGGGTAGGCCACAAATCCGTGGATTTGGTGGAAACAGGGTTAAAATGTTGCTCAATGGAACTCAAGTTGAGGATATGTCGTCGGTGAGTGAGGATCAATACATCCCCATCGAGCCCTTTCTTGCTGATAGTATCTTGGCCATTAAAGGTCCTACAGCTGTGATTGCCTATGGTGGGCAAGCGATGGCAGGCATTGTTGATCTCCAAGATGGTCGTATTCCATTGAGCCCAATCAATGGGTTTAACAGTCGCGCTGAAGTGAAAGCTGGCTTCAATAGTACAAGTACCGCACTGGCAAAACTTACCGCAGGGAATGAATCTTTTAACTTTGCGCTGAATATGATCAACAAAGACCGTGGTGACTACGATATCCCTGGATATTCTAAAGACAGCGATTGTAAAACGTGGTCAAAAGTCGTAGGTGCTGCACAGTTTGCCGATCTATGCCAAATCAAATATGCGCAACCTGTGTGGCAGATGAACAATCAATTAAAACGCTATGAAGATGCTACACCTTTAGAACAACAAATTATCACCGACTACTCAATAGACAGTAATGGTACTGTGCTTAACAGCAGCCACCACACATCATCATTCTCGGCAGGCGGAAGCTACACTGGCCAACAACGTCTTTTGGGTTTGGCTTACGGTTATACGGACACTCATCGCGGTATTCCGGGATTCATGCGTCGTGGCAGCAGCGCACCAGTGGATTTTGATCAACGGGGTAATATTCGAATTTTTTCCCGTGGTGATCGCGTAGATATGAAGTATGTCGAAAACTGGGATGACAATTGGATAAACTCATTTAGCCTCGATGGCGCCTATTCGAATCAAGTCGATGATGAGCATATGGCAGAGGTATCCGTCAACCAATTCGAACTTACCTCTTGGGTCATTAGCCCTAAGCTCTATCATAGTTGGACATCAAACTTCGATGGTGTCTTAGGATTACAGTACGACACTAAAGCCTATAAAGGGGAGGGCTATGACAATTACATGCCTGATGTCGATAGTCAAAACTATGCAGCCTATACGCTACAAACCCTGCACTTTGGTCCGGTTACTTTTGAGTTTGGAGGTCGTTATGATGCGATTAAGCACCAAGTAAACGCAGAGGGGTACAAGGTAGGTCGAGGCTCAGGAGCGAATGTTAAAGATAGAAATTTTTATCTCCAAAGCTACTCAGGATCACTGCAATGGGACATATTGCAAAATTGGTCAACACGAGTCAATTACGTTCATGCCGAGCGTGCTCCTGAAATGAATGAGCTTTACGCCAGTAACCCACACTATGCTCTGTTAATTGAAGAACAGGGCAGCTCAAATCTTAAAAAGGAAATTAATCACTCCTTTGAAATAAATACCACCGCTAAAATCGCCGATTTACAGCTAATGGCAAGTTGGTATCAAAATCAATTCAATGATTTTATTTATCTTGGTAGTACAGGCCTTGAGCGTAATGGTACTTATGTTCGTGAATGGCGCCAAGCAGATACAAACAATCAAGGGTTAGAGGTACAAGCTATCTATACCTTCCCGTGGCAAAGGTGGGGAGTTTTTGAGCTCAGCGCATTTACTGACAGAGTGAGAAATACTCCTCGATATCAATACGATGGTAGTTACGACATCTTTAGTACTCGTCCACCTCTCACTGGTGAGCGGGACGAATTCTTTCGCCGTAGCTTAGAAGGCACTTCAATGCCTCGTACACCACAATCCAAAACAGGCACTTCACTAAATTGGCAGTATGATGCGCTTACTGTGTCCATCGATTATGTTCGCTATCATTCACAAAGTGACGTTAGCAGATTTGAGAGGCCCTCTGAATCTTATGCTTTGCTCGGAGCCAATATCACTTTAGATCAAGTCATTTCGAAAGTGCCGACTCAATTCTACCTAAGCTTAGATAATCTTACCGATGTAGATGCGCGCCCACATAACAGTTTCCTAAGGCATTTATCCCCTATGCCAGGTCGCTCAGCGCTGAAGAATCCCCTGATGATTTACAAATAAATCATCAAATTAGGGTGGAAGCGCATCTTGTTGCATGATCAAATGGTTTCGCCAAAAACTACACTTGGACAACAAGATGCGCGAAGCCAATATCCTACAACATTCTTTACACCAATACTGCCCAGAACTTCACCTAAAACGATTAAACAGCTTGATGCTGGCCTCTAAGGCACTGATTGAATGTAAGACACTGACCTTGACTGAGTTAGGTCGAAA
>NZ_JAKKRO010000125.1:0-2781 GCF_025654235.1 Shewanella sp. SM32
TTTCGACCTAACTCAGTCAAGGTCAGTGTCTTACATTCAATCAGTGCCTTAGAGGCCAGCATCAAGCTGTTTAATCGTTTTAGGTGAAGTTCTGGGCAGTATTGGTGTAAAGAATGTTGTAGGATATTGGCTTCGCGCATCTTGTTGTCCAAGTGTAGTTTTTAGCGAAACCATTTGATCATGCAACAAGATGCGCTTCCACCCTAATTTGATGATTTATTTGTAAATCATCAGGGGATTCTTCAGGGTATAGTTACCCTCGGGTGGAGGTTCAAAAAGCAGTGGATTTCTTGAGCGCCTGCGGGGCACAAAGGAAGGAACCTATGGCGTGATTGTGCGGGCTGATACGATATTTCACAAAGCCAAATGCGCAAACTGCGACAGCTTGTCGCAGGTTGGATGAAAACTGTGTAGTTACGGTATCTTGAATGGTCGGGGTAAAAAGGGTTTAACGGTTAAATCCTTATGCGTGGCGAGAAGGCTTAACGATTGTTTAGTGACCACGGGTGATTGACTTATAAGACAGAATTCAGATTGCCTAAGTGTTGCACTAGCTCTGCCATATTGTTCACTTCGAGCTTTTTCATGATTTTTGCGCGGTGTACTTCAATCGTGCGCAGGGATAAAAACATCGCCTCCGATATTTGCTTGTTAGTCATGCCTTGGATCACATGGGCTAACACTTGCTGTTCGCGCTCGGTCAGTTGGTCAAATTTATGTTGCAGACTTTGTTGCTCGAAGGCCGCTTGGCTTTCACGCTGCGCCTTTTCAATCGCTTGTACTAATGCCTTGCCGGACACTGGTTTTTGAAAAAAATCGCAGGCTCCCTTACGAAAGGCGCTTAACGCCATAGGTAAATCACCATGGCCAGTGAGAAATATCACGCCTAGCGGGCTGTGGGTTTCCAGTAATTTTTGCTGCACTTCTTGGCCGGTGATTTCTGGCATTCGACTATCTAAAATCACGCAGCCCGCCTGTGATAATGCACAGTGCTCAAGGAAGTCGCGGCCGCTGTTGAAGGTTTGCACTTGATAGCCAAATTGTCCGAGCATAAAGCCCAGTGAATCCAGAATCGCTTCATCGTCATCGACTAGATAGAGTGGCAATTTTATCGACATGGTGTTCCTTGTGGCGCGGTAAGCATGCTATCAGCTTAAGCTGGGTGCGGAGTGGGCTCAATTTTAAGCCTAGGTCTTGGGAGATACATCACTAAATTAGCCAATTCCCTCTGGGCATAAATCAGAGTTTGGCGACATTTCACAGCTTGATTTTTATCTGCGAGCTAAAGTCGTTCCATGACAATGGCATATAAGAGTGGGTAATAGAGGCGATGACGATTGACTCTTGGTGTAAAGCGATATTGATGGGATTCTTGCTGAGTGTCATTGGGCTTAATCCGTCCTATGCCAACGAAGCGACAGAAGTGAACCATTTTAGAGTCGGAGTGCTGGCAAATCATGGCGTGTTACAGGCCAAGCAGCGTTGGCAACCTATGATGGATTACCTCAGTGAGCAAGTGCCTAATAGTCATTTTGAAGTCGTGCCTGTGGATTTTAATGGCATGCGTAGTCAGTTACTTGAGCATGATTTGCAGTTTATCGTCACTAACCCTGGGCAATATCTGCATCTAAGTAACAATTTCCCGCTGTCTTGGCTTGCGACAATGAAGAGTCGTAAGCATCAAGGCAGCACTTTTACCATAGGCGCGACCATTATTGTCCGCGCCGACAGCCCTATCCGTACCTTGCAGGATTTGCGCGGGCGCAATGTGGTCGCCAGTGATCCGCAGGCTTTGGGCGGGTATCAAGCGGCCATGGGGTTACTGCATAAAATGGGTTTTTTACCCGAACAGTTTTTTGGGCAAGTGCGCTTCCTCGGGTTCCCGTTAGAACCGCTTATCTATCAAGTCAGAGACGGCAGTGCCGACGCCGCAATAGCGCCTTTTTGTACCTTAGAGGAAATGATCGCAACGGGTCTTGTTAATCAGGGCGATTATCGGGTTATCCATCCTGCAACGCCTGCAGGATATGATTGTGAGGTGAGCACTCAGTTATACCCAAACTGGTCATTCGCTGCGGCGGATACGGTTTCTCCTAAGCTGACGATGGCGATTACCCGCGCCTTATTCGATTTACCCGCCGATCATATTGCAGCAATTACCGCCGATACTTTGGGCTGGACTGCGCCCGTAAGCCAGTTAAAAGTGATTGAGTTATTTAAAGAATTACAACTACAGGGAGCATCACCACCACTTTATCAAACCGTATACAAATGGATGGCAAAAAATAAAGAATGGGGTGGCGCACTGTTGTTAATTTTCATTATTTCCACCATTTATCACCTGTGGCTTGAATATAAGTTTCGCCAGAAAAGTGAGTTTTTAGTTAGCACTGAGCGTCAATTAAAGGACAAGGCACTGCAGCTTGAGCGACTGCAAAGTGCGGCGATTCTTGGGGAAATAGGTGCAGGACTTGCCCATGAACTCAATCAACCCATAGCCGCCATTACCCAATACAGCGAAGGTGCCATGCTACGTAAGCGTCCATTTTAGGACGTATTGACGCCTTATAGATTTCGGCCAAGCATCCTGGCTAGATGTCTTTCAGGATCTGCACCAGTCCTGGTGGGATTTTCCACTGGCGGTTATCATCGCTGACCACCATCACTGATTTCTTGTTGATTTTGATAACCACGCCGAACACTTGGCCTTCTTTGGCCTTGAAGTGGACTTTTTGGCCTAAACGTAGCTGGCTTAGAACATTGATGTCGTTTTGCAAACGT
>NZ_JAKKRO010000126.1:0-2778 GCF_025654235.1 Shewanella sp. SM32
CGGTTGCCGCCAGTTTTCCTGAGTTCATTTTGCTCAAGCAGGTGATGCAATGGCGTTTACTGGCCATCGTTTTTGCCATTTTATTGATTTCATTCACCTTAATAGGTTGGATCTTTAACGCTATAGGTCCCGTTCTGTGAGAATTATAAAAATGCTAAACATCAAAGTATTAGGCAGTGGATGTGCCAAATGCACAAAAACCGCTGAGATTATTACCGCCATCGCCAACGAAAAGGGCATCAGTATTGCGCTGGTAAAGGAAACCAATCCAGAAGTCATCATGGGCTATAAGGTGATGAGTACACCCGCTGTGGTGATTGATGAGAAGCTAGTGCATTGGGGCTCCATTCCCCATAGAGCCATGATTGAATCTTGGTTAGTGGGGTAACACTTAAATGTCACATCCATTTGATATTTTGCCGCTAGAGAGTGGTGCTAGGTTGATTTTTACCCCTTGCCCAGGGACTAAATCTGTCCCTGTGACAGAGGCGGTGGCAATTCTTAAAGCGGCGGGAACTGAGGTCATCATAACCTTAATGCCACTTGCCGAATTGCAAACATTTGGTGCTGCATTATTGCCCGATATTTGCCATGAAGCGGGGATCCGTTGGTTGCATTTACCTATAGAAGATGATGCGGCACCCGCAGAGGTATTCGAGCTCGCGTTTGCACGACACAAAGCAGAACTGCTGGCATTGATGCAAACTCAATCCACAATTGCCATTCATTGTCGCGGTGGTTCCGGTCGCACAGGATTAATGGCGGCAATCTTGCTGTTACTGGCGGGAGGCACCTTGGCAGAAGTGATTACCCAAGTGCAATCCATTCGCCCTAATGCCTTAACCAATGTGCATCAACGTGGCTATATCGAACAGATAACGCTTTAATCTTAAACAAATAATATAAAACACCTAATATAAAACTGAGTGTGAAGGATGCAGGTATGACAATCAAAATCGGGATAAATGGCTTTGGCCGTATGGGACGTTTAGCACTGCGCGCTGCTTGGGGCTGGGAAGAGGTTGAGTTTGTGCAGATTAATGATCCCGCTGGAGATGCGGCGACCTTAGCCCATTTGCTGACATTCGATTCTGTGCATGGCCGCTGGCAACATGAGGCGAGCAGCGATGGCGATGACATCATTATCGATGGCAAGCGTATTCGCTGTACTCGCAATAAAACCATCGGGGAAACCGATTGGTCCGGTTGTGATGTGGTGATTGAAGCTTCGGGTAAAATGAAAACCAAAGCAGTGCTGCAAGCTTATTTAGATCAAGGCGTTAAACGCGTTGTGGTCACAGCGCCAGTTAAAGAAGAGGGCGTGTTAAACGTTGTCATGGGAGTGAATCATCAACTCTATGACAAAGCTATTCATCCGATTGTGACTGCGGCCTCCTGTACTACTAACTGTTTGGCGCCGATCGTTAAAGTGATCCACGAAAACCTCGGCATAGTGCATGGTTCCATGACGACTATTCACGATATTACCAACACTCAAACTATTTTAGATGCACCGCATAAAGATCTTCGCCGTGCGCGGGCCTGTGGTTTAAGCCTTATCCCTACGACAACAGGCTCAGCGACGGCCATTACCCATATTTTCCCTGAACTCAAAGGTAAGCTTAACGGCCATGCGGTGCGGGTGCCATTAGCGAACGCTTCATTAACCGATTGCGTGTTCGAGGTGAGTCGCAAAACGACCGAAGCTGAAGTCAATCGCCTGTTAAAAGAAGCGGCAGACGGACCGCTAAAAGGCATTTTAGGTTATGAGGAACGCCCATTAGTCTCGGTCGATTATAAAACCGATCCGCGTTCGAGCATTATCGATGCGCTATCGACCATGATTATCAATGGCACTCAGGTCAAACTCTACGCTTGGTATGACAACGAGTGGGGTTATGCCAATCGCACCGTCGAACTGGCCCGCATGGTCGGTCTGATGGATAAGGCATAAGCTTTATGGGTAAGCTGACAGGGTTCTTGTCTAACATATCACCCGAGATCCGCCAGTATTTGGTGGTCACAGGCAACTATTGGGCATTCACGCTCACCGATGGCGCATTACGTATGTTAGTGGTGCTCCATTTTCATGGCTTAGGTTATAGCCCGCTGCAAATTGCCATGCTATTCCTCTTCTATGAAATCTTTGGGGTGGTAACGAACTTAGTCGGCGGCTGGCTCGGGGCGCGTTTAGGCTTAAATAAGACCATGAATGTAGGCCTATTTATGCAGATTGTCGCCCTTAGCATGCTGCTTGTGCCTAGCGGTATGCTCACGGTTGCTTGGGTGATGGCGGCGCAGGCCTTGTCGGGTATCGCTAAAGATCTCAATAAGATGAGCGCTAAAAGCAGTATCAAGTTGTTGGTGCCCAATGATGCTCAGGGTGAGCTGTATAAGTGGGTTGCCATGCTCACTGGCTCCAAAAATGCGCTAAAGGGCGCGGGGTTCTTCTTGGGCGGCGCCTTACTGACCCTGTTTGGATTCCAGCTGGCCGTGTTAGGTATGGCGATTGGCCTATTACTGGTGTGGATTTTTAGTCTGTTAAGTTTGCAACGCGATTTAGGTAAAGCCAAAAACAAACCTAAGTTCACGGAAATTTTCTCTAAGAGTCCGGCGGTAAATACGCTTTCTGCCGCACGCATGTTTTTGTTTGGTGCGCGGGATGTGTGGTTTGTGGTGGCTTTACCCGTTTATTTGGCCTCAGCCTTTGGTTGGGATCATTGGTATGTCGGCGGTTTTCTCGCACTCTGGGTAATAGGTTATGGCATAGTGCAAGGC
>NZ_JAKKRO010000127.1:0-2749 GCF_025654235.1 Shewanella sp. SM32
AAAACCCATCTGGGTTGTATGGTTAAGCCTCTCGAGTCATTAGTACATGTTAGCTCAACGCCTCACAACGCTTACACACCATGCCTATCAACGTCCTAGTCTCGAACGGCTCTTTAGAGGAATTAAATTCCTAGGGATGACTCATCTTAGGGCTCGCTTCCCGCTTAGATGCTTTCAGCGGTTATCGATTCCGAACGTAGCTACCGGGCAATGCCATTGGCATGACAACCCGAACACCAGCGGTTCGTCCACTCCGGTCCTCTCGTACTAGGAGCAGCTCCCTTCAATCATCCAACGCCCACGGCAGATAGGGACCGAACTGTCTCACGACGTTCTGAACCCAGCTCGCGTACCACTTTAAATGGCGAACAGCCATACCCTTGGGACCGACTTCAGCCCCAGGATGTGATGAGCCGACATCGAGGTGCCAAACACCGCCGTCGATATGAACTCTTGGGCGGTATCAGCCTGTTATCCCCGGAGTACCTTTTATCCGTTGAGCGATGGCCCTTCCATTCAGAACCACCGGATCACTATGACCTACTTTCGTACCTGCTCGACGTGTATGTCTCGCAGTTAAGCTGGCTTATGCCATTGCACTAACCGTACGATGTCCGACCGTACTTAGCCAACCTTCGTGCTCCTCCGTTACTCTTTGGGAGGAGACCGCCCCAGTCAAACTACCCACCAGGCACTGTCCCTAATCCCGATAAGGGACCTAGGTTAGAACATCAAAACTACAAGGGTGGTATTTCAAGGACGACTCCATCATGACTAGCGTCACAACTTCAWAGTCTCCCACCTATCCTACACATGTAGGTTCAATGTTCAGTGCCAAGCTATAGTAAAGGTTCACGGGGTCTTTCCGTCTAGCCGCGGGTATACGGCATCTTCACCGCAATTTCAACTTCACTGAGTCTCGGCTGGAGACAGCGTGGCCATCATTACGCCATTCGTGCAGGTCGGAACTTACCCGACAAGGAATTTCGCTACCTTAGGACCGTTATAGTTACGGCCGCCGTTTACCGGGGCTTCGATCATGAGCTTCTCTTGCGATAACCCAATCAATTAACCTTCCGGCACCGGGCAGGCGTCACACCGTATACTTCCTCTTGCGAGTTTGCACAGTGCTGTGTTTTTGATAAACAGTTGCAGCCACCTGGTATCTGCGACTCCCGTCAGCTTAGAGAGCAAGTCTCATCACCAACARGAGCGTACCTTCTCCCGAAGTTACGGTACCATTTTGCCTAGTTCCTTCAGCCGAGTTCTCTCAAGCGCCTTGGTATTCTCTACCCGACCACCTGTGTCGGTTTGGGGTACGATTCCCACTAACCTGAAGCTTAGAAGATTTTCCTGGAAGCATGGCATCAACTACTTCAGTCCCTTAGGACCTCGTCATCAGCTCTCAGTGTGTACATTTAAGTACGTGTCCCCGGATTTGCCTAAGAACACCACCTACCACCTTAAACGCGGACTACCAACGCCGCGCTAGCCTAGCCTTCTCCGTCTCTCCATCGCAGTTAGCGGAAGTACAGAAATATTAATCTGTTTCCCATCGATTACGCCTTTCGGCCTCACCTTAGGGGTCGACTCACCCTGCCCCGATTAACGTTGGACAGGAACCCTTGGTCTTTCGGCGAGGGGGTTTTTCACCCCCTTTATCGTTACTCATGTCAGCATTCGCACTTCTGATACCTCCAGCGTGGGTTACCCCTTCACCTTCAACGGCTTACAGAACGCTCCTCTACCGCGCACAGTAAACTGTGCACCCGTAGCTTCGGTGACTAGCTTAGCCCCGTTACATCTTCCGCGCAGGCCGACTCGACTAGTGAGCTATTACGCTTTCTTTAAATGATGGCTGCTTCTAAGCCAACATCCTAGCTGTCTAAGCCTTCCCACATCGTTTCCCACTTAGCTAGTACTTTGGGACCTTAGCTGACGGTCTGGGTTGTTTCCCTTTTGACGACGGACGTTAGCACCCGCCGTCTGTCTCCCGAGTAGTACTCATTGGTATTCGGAGTTTGCAAAGGGTTGGTAAGTCGGGATGACCCCCTAGCCTTAACAGTGCTCTACCCCCAATGGTATTCGCTCGAGGCGCTACCTAAATAGCTTTCGAGGAGAACCAGATATCTCCCGGTTTGATTGGCCTTTCACCCCCAGCCACAAGTCATCCGCTAATTTTTCAACATTAGTCGGTTCGGTCCTCCAGTTGATGTTACTCAACCTTCAACCTGCCCATGGCTAGATCACCGGGTTTCGGGTCTACACCTTGCAACTAAACGCGCAGTTAACACTCGGTTTCCCTACGGCTCCGCTATTCGCTTAACCTCGCTACAAAATGTAAGTCGCTGACCCATTATACAAAAGGTACGCAGTCACGGTCTCAAGAACCGCTCCCACTGCTTGTACGTATACGGTTTCAGGTTCTATTTCACTCCCCTCACAGGGGTTCTTTTCGCCTTTCCCTCACGGTACTGGTTCACTATCGGTCAGTCAGGAGTATTTAGCCTTGGAGGATGGTCCCCCCATATTCAAACAGGATGTCACGTGTCCCGCCTTACTCGTTTTCATCAATGGTTAGTTTTCATGTACGGGGCTATCACCCTGTGCCGCTGCGCTTTCCAACGCATTCCACTAACACCCCACTGACTTAAGGGCTAATCCCCGTTCGCTCGCCGCTACTAGGGGAATCTCGGTTGATTTCTTTTCCTAAGGGTACTTAGATGTTTCAGTTCCCCTCGTTCGCCTC
>NZ_JAKKRO010000128.1:0-2683 GCF_025654235.1 Shewanella sp. SM32
TGGATAAGAGTTTGGCACTCTACTTGGAAGGACTTCAAACAAGTACTACCTTATCTATTTGTGGGCATTCTGTTGGGGTCAATGATCTACGGTTTTATTCCTACAGATTTAATCGTTAAATATGCCGGTGAAGCAAAATGGTACGCTATTCCTGTGGCGGCTTTAATTGGTATTCCACTTTATATTCGCGCCGAAGCAGTAATCCCTCTCAGCGCCGCATTAGTGCAAAAAGGGATGGCGATGGGTTCTGTAATGGCCTTAATTATCGGCAGTGCAGGAGCGAGTTTAACAGAAGTCATTTTACTAAAATCCCTCTTTAAAAATCAGATGATTATTGCATTTTTAGCGGTAATTTTAAGTATGGCAATGACTGCCGGATTTCTTTATAGCTATGTATTTAGTTAACACAMAAAATAATGTTCTAACTCGATATGGCACTCACCGCATGCTCCTAAAGTGAGTGCCATAGGGCCTTTACGCCCCAAGATTAAATCATCTAAAACGTAAACYTATAAMATACTGGTATTGCGAATAAATTCGCCTCGCTTAAGAGAAGCAYAATGAATTCACCTATTAGTCTAAAAGCCAAAGATGATGCAATAGAATGGGCGCTAACCCATGGCATGGCGTTTAAAGAAACCCAATATTCTGCCCGCCACGCGCCATTTACCTTAACGCCGAGTTTAATCAGTCGAGGTCACTATCAATACTTAAAAGATTCTGTGCATTTACTCGGTAAACTTATTCATTCTATATCAGAAGAACATGCCTTCTTATACGATGCGATTCAACCTATTACGGCTAGCGATCCCTTTTTTGCCGCCTTGCTTGGTATRCACCAGCAAGTACATTGCTCGCAGACTCCAGCGCAGAGAATGCCATTGCTCATTATGCGTAGTGACTTCATGGACGATAASGACTTAGGGCCAAAACTAGTGGAGTTTAATGGCATTGCGGCTGGTATGGGGCCCTTTGGTCAGAGAGTGCATCAAYTCCACCATTATTTGCAGCAATGGCATCAACTGCCTATAGGTGAACTTGTTGATAATCATGCCATTGAACAATTATCCGCAGGCATAGCTAAAGCAACCTTTAAGATAAAACAGGAATTTGAAGATGCGGGGCCAGCAAGATTTTTGATGATAGTGCAAGAAAATGAAGACAATGTGTTTGACCAACATTTACTCGAACTCGCGTTACAACAACAAAAGATACAAACAATTCGCAGAACCTTTAGTGAACTACAAGAACAAGTTACCACAGGCGAAAAACATAGACTGATACTCGAAGGCATTGGCACTATTGATACCGTTTATCTGCGAGCGGGTTATCAATATGCAGATTATGAATCCGTTGACATCAATGGCAACAAGGACTGCCAAGCCCTGATGGCGATCCGTGTATTGATTGAAAAACATCGCGTTGCCATCAATGCCACCGTAGGACAACAACTGGCAACCAGTAAGCGGATGCAGATGCTGCTCTCGTCTATGGATGAAATGTCCTTGACTCAGTTTGGTTTAACGCTGCAACAAGCCAAAATGGTCAAATCCCTCCTCGGCGAGATGCGCTCCGTTACCCCAGAGAGTATCCAATTAGTCGAAGCATCCCCAATAGACACTTGGGTGCTAAAAAATCAAGGTGAAGGCGGTGGCAATTGCCTGTTTGGTGCCGATATTTCACATGAATTAGCCGAGTTAGAACCCGCGCAATACCAAGCATGGTCGCTGATGCGCCGCTTACACCCTAGGCCGAGAGCAACACCAACCTTAGTAGTGCGTGACGGCGAAATAGAAACCATAAATGACATGATCCCTGAAATAGGCATGTTCACCGTCCACATTGATGGCGAGCCTGTGATGGAGGATAGCTCTAATAGCGACAGCCCCGGTTATTCGGGATATTTAGTTCGCAGCAAATCAGCCATGGTGACTGAGGGTGGAGTTCACAGCGGCCAAGGGGTATTAGATTCGCTGATGTTTAGCGATTAACAGGGCGCGTATAAAGTAAAAAGCCACAGAATCTCATCTGTGGCTTTAACTAACAAATTAACCTATATGATTAATAAGCGGTTTTAACACCAAAACTACGAATATAAAATACCCTTGGTCCCGTTCCCGCTTCAGGTTTCAACTGCATAGGTTTATGCAATTTAATCAACTGGGATACCTTGCTCTGCGGATCATCTAAATCACCAATCACCCGCGCTTCAGATGGACAAGCATCAACACAGGCAGGATTCAACCCCTTATCAAGCCTATGATCACAGAAAGTACATTTCTCTGTAGTGCGTCTTGGTCGTGTAACAGGGTAAGTATCACCCCGCTCAGGGTTTTCATTGGGTGATGCAGTAGCCCCCGTGCGTTTGAGCAGCATCAGTGGTGATACAGTACCGTTAGCCACTAACTCAGAGTCATCTTGCCACCGACGGTGCGGTGTTGCCGCATTAAAACTAATCACGCCGTATGGGCAAGCATTCATACACTTCTTGCAACCAATACATTCATCATTGTTTTGCAGCGTTAAGCCGCGCTTATCTTTGTGCATAGCCCCTGTCGGGCAGACTTTTACACAAGGTGCATCATCACAATGATTACATAAGGTCGGTATATAAGTGTATTTTACATCAGGAAAAATCCCCTCAGTGGTGGCAATATGATGCGACCAATGAATACCGTCGTTC
>NZ_JAKKRO010000129.1:0-2667 GCF_025654235.1 Shewanella sp. SM32
ATCGGACATAATAAACCTACCCCGTCTTGATTCTGTAACTAATTCATATAGGAAGTATGACTTGATTAAGTTACAAAATCAACTTGAATATGTAACTAATTCAACCCTGCAAAGCGCTTTTGCCCTTAGAAAGCCTGTGAGCGTTAGCGAATTCCCGAAGGGCTCACCAGCGAAGCGGCCAATTTATCAGAGGAATGCGGAGCGTTTCCCTGATAAATTGGGGAGTGAGTCCACAATCTCGATTGTGTTAGGAGCAAAAGCAAATTGTGCATCCTCATTTTTCGCATGCCTATCCTCATTTCGGACGCTCTTTGTGCTAAATTCAACTGAGAAAAACAAACTATCCACTTGAAAAGAAACAAAAAAGATGTGAGGTTAACACCATGACAGAGGCTGCGATTTTAAGATTCAGCAAGATTAAATCTATGCGTGCTTTACGGGGAGCATTGGCGCATAACCTGAGAGTTCAGAATACCCCTAATGCAAACCCAGCTAAGGGGCATTTAAATAAGATCCATCGGGGGATGGACACCATTGACAAATGCCTGATGATTTACGGTGAACGGTTGGGGGAACAGACGCCCAGAAAGAACGCGATCTTTGCCCATGAGGCCGTTGTTACTGGCTCGCCTGATGTGATTAACAACATGGGCAAGGAACAGCTAAAACAATATTTTTCCGACTCCCTGAACTGGCTATGTAAAATTCATGGTGGCAAGGATCGTCTGGTTAGCGCTGTGATCCACTGTGATGAGACAACGCCACACCTACAGGCCATTTTCATCCCAATTGATGACAAGGGGCGGCTGAATAGCCGAGCCGTGCTTGGAGGGCATAAAAATCGATTGTCGGAGCTGCAAACCGAATTTGCCGATAGGGTGGGGGCGCGGTACGGGTTGGAGCGTGGACGGAAAAAATCACCGGCACGGCATCAATCGTTAGCTGAGTGGTATGGCAAGGAACCCGAGGCCAGAGCGAAGTATGCGAGTTTAGCCAGGGCTATAGGTGAACAACAAGATGAACTGGCTAAATTAACCAATGAAAACAAAGTTTTATCATCATTTAATGAAAAGTTATTTGACGAAAATTCATCTTTGATAAAACAGGCTGAGGAATTGAGGCTGGCAAACAGAGATGGATTAGAGGCTCTAAAACGCCGTATAAGCGATTTAGAGGCCAAGGCTACATCGACGTATAGACCAAGGCCATAAAACTCAACACAGAGCGATTTAGAGGGCATGGCGTTAGTTTTCTAATGGTAATTCTTGCTGTGCCTCTTCGTTTTCTGATTTTCGCTCTATCAGAGTCGTGAATGCGATCCGATCGCCATTGAATATAAAATTTGGGTTTATCCAATACACCCCCTGCCGCACTGTTTTCGCAACGATTTGGGCTTTGGTCAGCTCTGCTAACCCTCTGGCAAATGTGGGCTGGCTGAGCCTCAATGGCTTATCTTTCGCCTCGTGAGCCTCTATAAAATCCTCTCTAGTGTGCGTATCTAGGTAAATTTCATCTTTGGCCATAGCCCTATGTTGAATGGCCCATATTAGAACGCTGAGAGCCTTAACTCCCTGCGCTGACAGGTCAAATGTCAGAGCTATATTGGCGGTAAAAAGCTTTACAAATTGCTCCCCATCAACGCGTTTGTATGTGGTCACATGGGTGCCGTGAACCTCTCCAGTTGACTGATCGACTAGGACGTTATTGTCTCCGCCCAATGGTGAAAGTCTGACCTGACGACCTCTAACGGGGATAATCATGTCGTTTAAAAATGGATTAGTTTTATATCGTCCGTCAGTCATAAATGCCGTCCTTTTTGATAGAGTCCGTTCGATTCTAGAGGCTTGGTCTATCAGTTTCAAGTGTTTTTTTGATAGACCGCTTTACGGATCCTGATAGACCCTCTTACACGATCTGAAAATGACCCCCGCATTTTTAGCGGGTTTCAAGAGATCTCCTTCTTAGATCTTATCGGGGGGTATTTTGAGGAGAAAAAAAGATGATTTTGTTACAATATCAAGATTGAGATATCAGAGTCTCACCAGCTATGAGACTCCACAGTCTCACGAGTGATTAAAACTAACGCGCTGCGCTTGTTGGCTCGCCACGCTCCGAGGGCAATAAATTGCCCTCTACGGTGCCGAGCACGATTTAATAGATTTGAATCTGTTACGCTTTCAAGACGGGCTTTACTGCAATCGTTACGTTCTGAGCATTGTCATCCAGAGAGCGGATAAAAAGGGGGGTGGATTCCGCGCCTTTGGGGTAGTTTTTATCTATGTAGGCGCTTTCGTCGAGGTGGGCGATCATGTGCTGGATCGCGTCACGGTATTTTTCAGGAACTCGCATTACTACGGTTTTTTCGTATTTCGTTTTTCTACCTGCGCCAGTACGTGCGCCACCATGATTTTTTGATGTATCGGACATAATAAACCTACCCCGTCTTGATTCTGTAACTAATTCATATAGGAAGTATGACTTGATTAAGTTACAAAATCAACTTGAATATGTAACTAATTCAACCCTGCAAAGCGCTTTTGCCCTTAGAAAGCCTGTGAGCGTTAGCGAATTCCCGAAGGGCTCACCAGCGAAGCGGCCAATTTATCAGAGGAATGCGGAGCGTTTCCCTGATAAATTGGGGAGTGAGTCCACAATCTCGATTGTGTT
>NZ_JAKKRO010000130.1:0-2579 GCF_025654235.1 Shewanella sp. SM32
GATGGTTCAATGCCTGTTGTGGCTAGTTGGTTTACACGCACAGCAACAGGGCTGGGATAAGCATTTTCAGGCCAATACCATTGGGCATCGAACGGTACTCTCAACGATTCGCTTGGGATTGGAGGTACTCAGGCGGCCTGATTATCAAATCACGGAGAAAGAATTGCTGGCGGCCTGGGTATTATTCGCCAATCAGTTGCTCAAATATGGCTATGCTATGGCTGATTTATGAGGGGATCCTTCAGCGCCAAATGAGTCAGAACGTTTATATTGGAATGACTCTAAAACCGTGGCCAATTTTACTTGACCACTACAGATTTATGCTTACTACTCTCAAATACTTTCCGAAAAGTATGAGAAAGAATTAATTAAAAATAACTTACAAGACTCTATTTTGGCATTTAGGGAGCTGGGAAAAAGCAATATTGACTTTGCATATGAAGCATTTTGTAGAATAAAAAGCCTTGGAGAGTGTAGTGCTGTTGCACTTGATTTTTCTAAATTTTTTGACACTTTAGATCATGATTTGTTAAAAAAATCATGGGCAAATTTACTTGGCAAACAAAAGCTTCCTACTGATCACTTCAATGTCTACAAATCACTTACGAAATATTCAAAAGTGGATAAAGCCACTCTCTATAAAGCTCTCTCCATATCCATAAACAATCCTAAAAATGGTAGATTTAGAGTTTGTAATGCATCCGAATTTAGAAGTATGGTTAGAGATAAAGGCTTAATCGAAACGAACAAAAGTAGATATGGCATCCCTCAAGGCTCACCTATAAGCGCTCTTCTTTCAAACATTTACATGTTAGAATTTGATAAAGAAATGAAGCGCTTTGTTGATATTTATAATGGGTATTACTACAGATATTGTGACGATATGCTATTTATCGTTCCAACCGAACTACGTAATACTGTTGCTGGATTTGCAGCAAAACATGTCAAAGCGCTGAAAGTGAGTATTAATCCCAAAAAAACTGAACTGAGGTCATTTAAAAAGGTTGGTGATACTTTGATTTCAGAACAGATGTTGCAATACCTTGGTTTTATGTTCGACGGTGAGAATATATATATATACGTTCTTCATCGTTAGCTCGTTACTCTGAGAAAATGAAACGAGGAATCAGTTTAGCTAAACAAACTATGCGAAAATATAATTGCATTAGGGCTGACAAAGGCGCAACAGAAAAAGAATTATTTAAGAAAAAACTATATAGTCGATATACACATCTAGGTGCTAAAAACTTTATCACTTATGGTTTAAGAGCAGCAAAAAAAATGGATAATAGCAAAACAATTCGTCGCCAATTAAAACCTCTTTGGCAGCGTTTTCATGAAGAGATAAATAGAGATTAAAAATCACACAGTAGCAACAGAAGTTTACCTCCCCTGCGAAGTTGCTGAAGGGCGTTGAAGAAAACAACGTGACGCAGACAGGACGTCTGCGTAGCTTTCTGGGTACAAAGATGGGACAGGCATAACTCTTTTGGGATTAACGGTCAACACCGAGATCACAGAAGTTCACCTCCCCTCGGAGTTGCCGCAGGGCATTTGCGTTCGTTGCGTGAGCGAGGCATGGATGCCGAGATAGCGTCAGTCGAATCAGGGACGAGCGTCTGACGCGATAGCATAAGGACGCTTAATGCCCAAGGGGCTTTCAACTCCGTTAGGGGCGTCATGGAGCATCCAAGGAGGATAGGACGAGCAGTCCTCCTTGGTCGGGTGTGGGGTGAAGCCCCACGACCTTGATTCACCTCGGCCGTAAGGCCGTATAAATCTGCAACTACAATATGGACGTGAACTAAAAATCGAAGGTTCTACATCAGTAGAATTAACAATTAAAAAGACAAGGACGAGCAGTCCTCCTTGGTCGACTCTTGATTAAACGTTAGGGGTGAAGCCCTAGGACTTTCTAGGCCGTAAGGCCACAAAGCCAAAAGCTACATAGCAAGTGCGAAATGTGGCGAAAAGAAAATCACGACAGGTACAAACTCCAAAGCACAAATTTGCCACAGCAGCCGCAAGGCCAGCGTGAGTGACCATAGCTGTACTCACCATTTATAAATCAAGAAGTCCAACGCCCCGCAGCATGGTTGGCGGGGATTGGTATTTTGTGGCATAAGCGGTGAATTAAAGCCAGATAAGAGCTGCCGCTCCTGTTTGTCGTCTGTCAATTGAATACATCAAACAGGCGGCTTTACTGACATTGCTATTTTACTTCCAACCGATTATTTACCGAGTGCACACCAGAGGTCGCTGCCGTCACCCGTTCAGCTTGGTCTTTCTGAGCTTGGCTATTTACATTGCCGGAAATGGTGACATCGCCCTTGCGGTGTTTTTCAAGATAGTTGTCACTCTTTGTTTAAATATTAAGCTGCATTTATTACGCCTTCTTCTGGTGCCTTATCTGGGTTGAGTGTTACAGCGCCAACCGCTTCACAATTTCTGATCTCTGTAGACCAACGCATCGGTTTTCTTTCCTTCGCCGCCTCAAGCACTTTCTTGCGCTTCGCTAAAATAGCGCCATCTTGCAGTGCATGACGTTGCCCTGGTGAGACAAAATTTAGCTGGCTGTG
>NZ_JAKKRO010000014.1:0-91856 GCF_025654235.1 Shewanella sp. SM32
ACAGGTATATTTTGCGCACCCTTATCGTTCTTGTGAACGAGGAGCGAATGAAAACGCCAATGGATTACTGCGGCAGTACGTCAAAAAAGGGGTTGATTTGAGGCTAGTGAGTGATGAATTAATCGAATTTGCTCAGAATAGAATTAACTATCGACCCAAAAAGTGTTTGAAGTTTAAGCAGCCTGCCGTGGTGTTTCACCAGTTAGCTGCTTAATTGTCGAGTGTCGCACTTCGGGGTTGAATTCGGGCCCGCTCAAGAATATCCCCAATAAAATGTGTCGTTGCCTTTTGGTAATCGGCCATAGCACCAGTTTGTACGCCATAAATGCGAAATACAGGCGCACCACGGGCGTAGTCATCTACTGCTGCAGTGATATTTCCCATCACATTGACTCGTGCTTCCCCCTGTTTTGCTGCAAGCCTTGGGATCACCACCAAATAGAAAAGTGCGGCGACTAGACCTGGGATAAGGGCAAGTAATGCCACTAAGCCCGCACTTAAGATCAGCAAACCAATAGTGATAGCAGGGACAATGATAAAGGTCGCTAGCTCAGAGGGTAAATGCGCGATCATATGATGCAATGACGCTATGTCATCGACCATTAATCGCTTTAACTTTTCGCCCTTATATTTTGCCAAGGTACTTGGTGGCAACCTGACAAAATGCGCTGCAACATGACGCCTTAATCTTCCAGAAAATTGCGCCTCAGCATTGTGGTTAACCCAAGATGCGCCAGCTGATAGCAACGCTGACACGACCCCAAATATGAGCGCCCCCGCTAACCATAGCGAGTGATGACCAGCAATAAGTTGAATCATGCACCAGAGTGCACCTAGTGTCGTCACGCCAGCACCTGCCGCTAGCAGCATTCCGAAAGTGAGTGCGGGAATCGCCGGACGTAGGGCGAAGGCTAATGTTGAAGTGGGACTGAAAAGTCGCTGCATTTTAATGTTCACCTAAAAAATCGAAGTGGAACAGGCTGGGCTTCGGTCTGGAAAGTGTGATTAACACAAGGCCAATGAAGCGATGAAGTCTTGATATTGCAGAGTAAAAAAGAGTCTGAGTGCCAGAGTTTATGGGCAAATGAACATCCACGAGCCAAATTCCTTGTTTCATAAAAATTGAACCGCCATGAGATGGCGACCATATTAAGCGGTCATTTTTATTTATCAACACAGTGTTGATAAATGTTTTGAACGGCGATAATATAATTGATAACTATTCTCATTGGCAACAAATCTTTCGTATAAGGAGTTATTACACATGCCCCGATTTGGTAAGTTTTACCCACAATCAAAGTGGGTTATCGGTTCTCTTGCGCTGGGGCTTAGCGCTATTTCAGGCTCAACTATTGCTGACAGTGGAACTGCTCCGGATAAGCAATCCAAGCAACAAGATGCAGCGGGAAATATTGAAGTCATCACAGTTTACGGTCAGAAAATCGAGCGCACGCTGAAAGAAACGGCTAGCTCAGTGACAGTGATCACTGAAGAACAGTTGAGGAAAAATGCCGACCAATCAACGATTTCTGAAATTCTCGGCGGTACGCCAAACTTAATTTATGCCGGAAATACCGATGCGCCCATTATCCGCGGAACGGATACTAAAGAGCCTGTTGCAGCGGGTAATGCCTACTTATCTAAGCCTGTGCCTGGGGCAACTATCAGTGTTGATGGTAAATATCTGAGCCCCGCAGAACTGGATTTAGGTGCCGCAGGCGTGTGGGATGTGTCGTCTATTGAAGTCTACCGTGGTCCGCAAACGACCAGTCAAGGAGCCAACAGTATTGCTGGCGCCGTAGTCATCCATACCCATAACCCCACTTATACGCCAGAATTTGCAGCGCAAGCACTTTATGGCAGTCGGAATAAGCAGCGCTTTTCGGTCATGGCGTCCGGTGCGCTAAGTAATGACTTTGCCGCAAGAATTAGCGCAGATTACAGCGCTAGAGATACCTTTGTTGATTACGTTAACCCAGAGTTTACTGCCCATGATTTAGATTTTGAGTTTAAAAACCAAAATCTACGGGCGAAGTTGCTATGGGAACCCGAAAAATACAGCAACTTTTCCGCCATGCTGACTTATTCCTCCACTGAGGCTAAACGTCCCAGAAACGAGGTGGTATCAGAACCCTATGATGACTTAGAAAATCGTTCAATTTTTCAGGATAATCAAGAAGTCAGTAATCATGTCGGGATTTTTGATCTTGAATATGTGTTCGACAATGGGATGAAGTTGCATAACCAACTGCAGTATTCAGAAGGGCAGTTTGATTATCGCTTCGCAGCACCTTATCAAGGGATCGCAAAACGAGATAATGAAAACTTTTCGAATGATATAAGGCTGAACTTTGGTGACAAAAGTTCAGAGTTTAGTGGGGTTGCCGGTGTCTTCTACTGGGATGATAAAACCAACAACAAGCTGAACAACGTATTTGGTAATGCCGACGCAGACCTGAGGCATACCAGTTTTGCCCCCTACGGTGAAGTCATATGGCGCTTCTCACCTAAGTGGGCATTCACCAGCGCTCTTCGTTATCAGTCTGATGAAATTAGCCACGATGGTATTGCCAGCTACATCCCAGGTGTGCGCCATCAATATAAAGAAACGTTTACGGCGTTATTACCTAAGGTTGCCCTGTCCTATGATCTGACAGATAACGTCTTAGTCGGCGCTATGATCAGTGAAGGTAACATTCCTGGGGGCACAGGCATTAACTTCCGCGGCGGCGAATATTATACATTCGATGCCGAATCGGCATGGAACTATGAACTTTTTACCCGTATCGATCTGCTTGAACAACGCTTGATCATAAATAGCAATCTCTTTTACACCTGCTTTAAGGATTCACAACGTTCAGTTACTGATTACCTCGATGGGCGTCCCTTTGGTTCTGTCATTATTAATGCTGATGAAGCGCAGAGCTATGGGATTGAATTAGATTGGAACTTTAAAGTGGCCGATAGTTTTAGCCTATATGGTGGGCTGGGTTTACTTGAAACTGAGATAAGTGAATTTAATGACTACCGTGGCGAGGAGTTTGTCGGCAACGAGTTTAGTAAAGCGCCGGGATATATGTTCAATATAGGGTTTGACTATTCAATCACAGACGCCATTAAAGTGAGCGGTGATGTGCGCCATACGGATGGATACTTTTCAACGGATACCAATGAGCCAGAGTTAAGAGTGGGATCTTACACTACGGTAAACCTGAATTCTTCCTATCAAATCAACCAATATTTTGAAGCCTTTGTTTATGCACGCAATTTGCTGGATGAACGTGCACCCGTGGCAAAAATGGCTGACAGAAGTACCGGAGGCGTGGATGCATATTTACTTGAACCTCGAGAAATAGGTGTAGGCGTTAGGGCGAAGTTTTAGCGGCTAGATTCTACCCGCGGTATTGGCTATTGCCATGCAGCGGGTAGCAAGAGCGGTTAGAATGGCTTTTTTGCCTTGGAAACCTTATCGATATGACACAAGTACCGGATCAACCCACTCAAAAACGCCAGCGTGGCAGACCTAGCCGTATTTCCCGTGAGGCTATCGCCAGAGCTGCGTTGGAGATTGGGGTTGATCAAGCGACCATCCCTGCTATAGCCGCGCATTTAAAGGTCGATCATTCTTCCCTCTACCATCACGTAGCAGGTCGGAATGATGTTATCTCCATTGCTGCTGAGCTTGCAATTAATGAGCTGGACTGGCGAGCGCCAGCGGCCACAGATTGGCGGAGCGAATTGATCATATTGACCGATGCCATTTGGGCACTCTATGAGCGTCATCCTGGCCTCGCTGAGTCTATCCATCAGGCCAGTGTTACGCCGTCATCGGGTATACGTTCTTTTGCTGAATCGGTCGAAAAGCTGCAACGCAAAGGCTTCTCCCTCGATGAAGCAGTGCTGGCCGTTGATATCTTAGTTGACATGGTGGGGGAGTGCTTTTTGGGATGGTGGTCAACCACTAAACCAGAAGCCGATGGTCGGACACGTAAAGAGCGAATTATCGCAATTTGGGAAGATGAAGCCACCAAGCTCCCTGATAAAGCTGAGCAGATAAATGCGATGGTAGACATTATGAAGGTGGGCGCTCGCAAATGGTGGGAGCGAAAACGTGACTTAGTGTTAGCGGGTATTGCCGTTACCCATGCCCAAAAGGCTGGGGGATCCGATAAGGCTCAAACATAGCGCGTCGATATGAAAACCTCATAGCGGCTGCAGATTAGTACAAGATTTATTGCGTATAGGAAGTATCAGTTTGTGAAGGTGGTTTATGCACTGACGTGCTTTTTTGTGCTTTGTTTTGCCTCATTGCTGCTAGGCGCAAAGTATGCCTCTGTGGCGCAGATGCTGACGTTATCGGATGATGTTTGGTTGGTGTTATCTGCTAGTCGTCTGCCGCGGCTCTTTGCCTTGATTTGCTCAGGTGTCGGGCTCGCAGTCTGTGGCGTGATATTACAGCAGATTGTGCAAAACAAGTTTGTTGAACCTGCTACTTGTGGCGGGCTTGATGCCGCCAAACTAGGCATATTAATTTCAATCATTCATGCCCCGAGTATGGGGGTTACCGCCAGAATGTTGGGGGCTTTGGTTTTTTGCCTGCTTGCGAGCTTAGCCTTTATTCTGATTATTCGTGGTATTCGGTATAAGAGTCCGGTGCTCATTCCAATTATTGGGATTATGTTTGGCAGTGTACTCAGTGCGATAGCGGAACTTTATGCTTATCAAAACAATATGATGCAGAGTATGCAGGGATGGATGCTGGGTGATTTTTCAAAAATCGTGCAGGGCAACTACGAAATCATCTATCTGATCCTTCCCGTGGTCATACTGACCTACCTTTATGCACAGCGCTTTACCATAGTGGGAATGGGCGAAGGCTTGGCTACCACACTAGGCCTGAGTTATTTCAACCTAGTTATCTTAGGGTTAGTGCTGGTTTCCCTGACTATAGCGACCACAGTTATCACAGTCGGGAGCATTCCATTTATTGGTTTGATTATTCCTAATCTTGTCGCTATGCGTTACGGCGATAATTTAAAACGTACCTTGCCTATTATCGCCTTTGCTGGCGCAACGCTTCTGATTATCTGTGACTTGCTTGGTCGGATTATTTTGTATCCCTTTGAAATTCCTATAGGTCTAACGGCAAGCTGTTTAGGTGGACTCATATTTTTAGTTATCGTTTGGAAAATCAAATGAAAGACAGTGCATGGCGTTTTTTGAGCTGGGGGCTGCCTATTATGTTGGCAGTCACATTTTTATTGATGGGCTCAGGCTTTGATTTTGACTATGTCATACCGAATAGATTGGTGCGTTTAGCTACAATTTGCCTTGGTGGTGTCTGTATTGCGTTTTCTTCGATACTGTTTCAGACCTTAGCCGGAAATCGCATTTTAACGCCATCTATCATGGGGTATGAAGGGGTTTACTTGATTTTGCAGGCACTGTTGATCCTTATCTTAGGGACGGGCAGCAGTATTCTGATCACCGCTAACAGCAATTTTTCTGTCTCAGTCGTGGTGATGTTGCTTTACTCAATGGCGATTCACCGCTGGCTATTTAGTGGGGATCGACATGATGTGTTCTTCCTACTGCTTGTGGGCTTAGTGCTCACTGTGGTGTTAGGCAGTTTTACTCAGTTAATCCAATATTCTATCAGTCCCGGTGAGTTTTCTATTTTCCAGAGCTACAGCTTAGCGTCGTTCAACCGCGCTCAACCAGAGCAATTGCTTATCTCTCTAGTACTTGTTAGTGCCGTGTGTATTGCCGCTTGGAGAGTGCGTGCTGTACTTGATGTATTACTGATGGGGCGGGAGCAAGCTATCTCTCTTGGTATTGATTATCAAAAAGTGGTGCGCCTGCTATTGGGTCTTATCGCGGTATTGGTCGCAATATCAACCAGTTTAGTGGGGCCGACTGCTTTTATGGGGATATTTGTCGCGAATATGGCCTATGCACTGGCAAGGCATCCGTCGCACTCATTTACCTTGATAACAGGATGCGCTGTTGCTATCTCGGTTTTTCTGATCGCGCAAATGCTTGTTGAGCATCTGTTTAATTATCAAACCAGTGTTGGGCTGTTAATTAATCTATTTTGTGGCGCCTATTTCTTTGTCTTAATTCTTAAACCTCGGAGCGCAGTGTGATAACCGTCAATAACTTATATCAGTCTTATAGCGCGAAACCTGTGCTAAAAAATGTCACGGCACAATTTCCCGAACATCAGATGACTTCTCTCATCGGCCCTAACGGTGCCGGCAAAAGTACCTTACTGATGTCGATTGGTCGGTTACTGAATATCCAGCAGGGCGAGGTATTACTCAAAGGTACTGCTATCCACAATATTCCCTTGAAGGATTATGCCAAGCAAGTGGCAACCATGCGTCAGTTTAACAGCCTCAATTTACGCCTGACGGTCAGGGAGTTAGTGGCATTTGGTCGTTTTCCCTATAGCCAAGGGGCACTCACAAAGGAAGATCATCGCGCCATTGATGAAGCGCTGTCGTTTTTAGCTTTACAGTCATTAGCCAATGTATTTATTGATGAACTTAGCGGCGGACAACGCCAAATGGCTTTTCTGGCAATGGCGATTGCGCAGCAAACGGATTATTTATTGTTAGATGAACCGCTCAACAATCTGGATATGAAACATGCCGTTAGCATAATGCGGGCACTTCGCCATCTGTGTGACGATTACAAACGAACGGTAGTGTTAGTGGTTCACGATATCAATTTTGCGGCGAACTACTCCGACTATATTGTCGGTATGAAGCAAGGCGTTGTGCACTGCGCTGGACCCGTTGAAGAGGTCGTCACAGCACAAAGGTTAAAAGCACTGTACGAACTGGATCTTGAGGTGCTGAAAACGAGTCAAGGAACAGTATGTAACTATTTCAACTTCAACTTACAAGGAGAATACAAGTGACGTCGAAATGTAGAAGTGGGACTAAAGTGATAGCGATTCTGTTATTTAGCTCGGCTTTTTTGCTGGCCTGCGACAATAAAACTGAATCAGTACAACTTGCATCATTGGATACGAGTGCTTCAACGGCTGAGTTGGATTTTGCCCCGATAGAGGTAGAGCATAAGCTGGGCACTACTGTTATTACAAAACGGCCAGTACGTGTTGCGGCCCTAGATATGAATGAAGTCGACTATCTCGAACAGTTGGGTATTCCCATTGTCGGTATGCCAAAGGATTTTGTTCCTTACTACCTGAAAGACTACAGCAACAATAGTGATATTGTTGATTTAGGTGCTATCGTTCAACCCAATATGGAACGTATTTATGCACTTAAACCCGATTTGGTGCTGATGTCATCCGTTCAAGCTAGTCATTATCAAGCGCTTTCCAATTTGGCTCCGACCATTCATTTGGATATTGATTACCAAGACAGCAACAGCGATTACTTTGATATAGTCAAACAGCACTTGTTGGTGCTGGGTAAATTATTCGATAAGCAAACCTTGGCAAAACATAAAGTGGATGAACTGGAAAGTAAGATCCAAGCCGCCAGAATGGTGATTAAGGACAGGCCAGAAAAAGCCTTGGTGGTGCTACATAATAATGGCGCTTTTCGATTTTTAGGTATTCGTTCTCGGTATGGGTTCATTTACAGTGCGCTAGGGGTTAAACCCGCTAGCTTGTCAGAGCAGATGGGATTACACGGTCAACCTGTATCAAGCGAGTTTATTCTTGAAAACAATCCCGACATCATTTACGTGGTTGACAGAACCGCAGTGATGGAGCGAAGCCCTGTATTGGATAAACAATCTATCGATAACCCTCTCTTGCGTGAAACTAACGCTTGGAAGACGGGGAATGTTATTTTTGTGGATCCCGAGGCTTGGTATATCACAGGTGCGGGCATAACATCCCTTAATATCATGATTGATGATGTGTTAAAGGGTTATGTAAAGTAGCTGGCTGCAAATAGTCTATGGACGGCATAGCTAATGACTCATGAGATAAGTTACCTCTTGTAACATTTAAGCCCTACGGCTTAGGTAAATCGGTTTGCAACTTTAGTAGTGCTTAACATACAATCGCCTGCCAAATTATCTGAGGAAGTAGGGTTTGAATAGTGTGATACAAACAAGACGCACCCTAGCGATATGGCTTGCTGCCATATTGGTGCTATTGTCTGTTGCCATTGCTGTTCACAGTGTTTCTCATGCTAGTGAAGACTCTAAGGCCAATTGTTCGCTGTGCTTACATCAGCACCAGTTGCAACATGCGCTAACCAGTACACCCTTTCATTTCCAACTCGCTCAACAGGGTTATATTTCGGTTGAGTTTCAGGCAGTTTCCTTTAAGCGACCTTTTAGTCGTTTCTTCAATAGTCGTGCTCCGCCCATAACAGCATAAGTTACTGTTTATTCAATTTATCTTAATTAACTTTGAGCGCCTTGGCTTAGCTAAGGCGCCTATGCTGTTTATTTTCGGAGTGAAAATGACTTCTTTTTATGTCCCTAAGCGCACTGCGCTGTTGCTGGGCGCCTTGTTTGTGCTCAATCCTATTTCAATGCTGTTGGCCGCAGAAAGCAGTCAATCGAGTTCACAAGCTATTGATACTATGAGTGACGCAGTGCTTGACACTGATATTGAACGTTTAAGTATCCACTATCGCCAAGCCTATCGTGGCAATGTGTCCTCAACTGAACTTCCCCAAGCGATCAGTGTGTTAGACGAGCAATTGATAAAAGACGCGGGGCTGACGCGGTTTCAAGATGTACTGGACTATTCTGCCAGTGTGGCGCGGCAAAACAATGGCGGTGGTTTATGGGATAGTTTTTCCCTACGCGGCTTTCCGGGCAACGAAAACATGCCATCGGGGTATTTAATCAATGGCTTTAATGGTGGCCGAGGTTTTAGTGGTCATAGAGATTTATCAAACGTTGCCTATGTCGAGATTTTAAAAGGCCCAGGTTCGGCACTTTATGGCCGCTCGGAGCCCGGTGGCACAGTTAATATCGTCACTAAGAAACCCCAATATGAAACCAATGGTTATTTAAAAGCATCGGCTGGGAGTTTCGACCAATATCGGTTAGAAGGTGATGTGACCTCAGGTTTAACCGATAACTTGGCATTTCGGATTAATGGCGCTTGGCAGGAACACGATAGTTTTCGTGATTATGTGTTTAGCGATAAAAAAATAGTTACGCCGTCTGTGCGTTGGCAGATTTCCGAAAAAGCTTCCTTGCTGTATGAAATGGAATACCTCAAGCAGGAACAGCTATTCGATCGCGGTATTATTGTGCTCAATAACGATATTAATACCGTACCACGCTCGCGTTATTTAGGTGAGCCTAATGATGGCGCAACGGAGGTGAATGCCACTGGGCATCAGCTGACCTATGACTATGAATTAAATGATGATTGGTCATTAACTGCTGGCTATAACTATCGAGACTCTAGCTTGAAGGGGTATTCGTCTGATGCCGAGTTAGCAAAGGGGCGGCAATCGCTATTTGATGATGGTCGCACGCTGACTAGGCAGCACAGATATCGTGACTACGCCTCTGAGGATAATTCACTGCGTCTAGAGTTAAGTGGTCATGTGGATACGGGTTTTATTCGTCATAATTTGCTACTTGGTGCCGATGCCTATCACTACAATTTGAAGACGGGACTGTATCGTTATCGGGGCAAAAAAGGTGAATACGCCATCGATATCTATGCCCCTCAATACGGTGGGCCTCAGCCAGAGGTGAGTTTGTTGTATGAGAATAACGAGACTCAAAAGGCGTGGGGGACCTATCTGCAAGATCAAATGGATTTAACTGAAAAGTGGAAGTTGCACCTTGGGCTAAGGTTCGATAGTTATCAGCAAGATATCAGTGAAGTCGCGAAAGATACTCTGTCAGAGCAAACCGATAGTCGAGTCAGCCCCAAGGTGGGGCTGGTGTATTTATGGTCCGATGCCTTAAGTTTCTATAGCTCTTATTCTGAAGGCTTTTTACCGCTTTCTGGAACTGACTTTGCGGGTAAGCCCTTCGAAGCGGAAGAGAGTCAGTCGGTTGAACTGGGGATGAAGTTTAATGGTACTTGGTTAAACGATCTTCCTATAAACGGTAGTTTAGCCGTGTTCGATGCCCAAAAGAGCAATATCTTGACCTCAGATCCTATCAATGTTGGTTTTTCTGCCACCTTAGGTAAAGCTAAAAGTAGCGGGGTTGAACTCGATTTAGCCGCCGAACTGACGGAGGATTTACAAGCAAAATTATCCTATGCCTATCTTAATACCCGTACCGCCAATGACAGCTTGAATCCTGATTGGGGCGTGCTCATTCCTGCAGGCAGTCCACTGGTGAATGTGCCAAAGCATACCGCGAGTGTGATTCTGAAACAGGATTTGAATAGGCTTTCTATTGATGGTCATCTAGGGCTTAGCTGGCGTTATGTGGATTCGCGTCTCGGTGATTCTGCCGATCCGAGTTTTCAATTGCCTTCTTATCAGTTACTTGGGTTGTTTATGAACACCCACTTAAGCGACAACTTAAGCCTTGGAGTGAATCTGGATAACTTACTGGATGAACATTACATCGCGAGTAGCTATTCCGCTCTTTGGGCCGTGCCGGGTGAGCCACGTAGCATTAAAGTGAGTGTCAGCTATGAATTCTAATATCAGTGCTAATCCAGCGTTATCTTCAGGTTTTGCTGAGCAAGAACTGGGTCGTTCTATTGGCCGCACCCGGATTAATAGTATCGATATGATGCGCGGCATGGTGATGCTTATCATGTTACTCGACCATGTGCGGGAGCGGTTTTTCTTTCACATGCAGGTGAGCGATCCTATGGATTTGAGTTCGACCTCTTGGGGGCTTTTTGTGAGTCGCTTTGCCGCCCATTTTTGTGCGCCGGTCTTTGTGTTCTTAACCGGGGTTTCTGCATGGCTTTATGCCAATCGTAGCCATGGCGAGCCACGTTCAGCACGTATGTTTTTGATTAAACGCGGGCTGTTTTTAATCGCGCTGGAAATTTTAGTGATTAACTTCTCTAACCTCTCTTGGATGGTCAGCTATTACACCCTTTGGTTACAGGTGATTTGGGTGATTGGTCTGAGTATGTTAGCGCTCGCTGCGCTGATAAACCTGCCTAGACCTTGGATGGCCCTTTTAGGATTTGCGATTGTTTTTGGCCATAATCTGTTGACGCCAATTGGTTTTCAGCCCTGTGAGTGGGCTTACGGTCTGTGGACCATATTGCACGACCGCGGTTATCTCGTCAGCGAAGGTGCGCTTAGGGTTAAGGTGAGTTATCCCGTGCTGCCTTGGATTGGGGTGATTTTACTGGGTTATGTTGCAGGGCCACTTTTTAGTAATAAACCGAACGGAAGCCATTTTGATGCATCGGCTCGCCAGCAAAAGCTGCTGTTTTTAGGGATCAGCTGTTGGGTACTTTTTGCGGTGCTACGTGGGTTTAACCTTTATGGCGAAACCTTGCCTTGGCAGTCGGGAGCACATTTAGGTGAAACCTTAATGTCGGTATTCAATTTAACGAAATACCCGCCATCATTAAGCTTTTTACTGGTGACCTTAGGCGGCATGTTTTTTTGCTTAGTGGCCTTTGAGCGGTATTTTGCATCAAGTGGGAAAGTGGGTGGGAGATTAGCGCGAGTGGGCCATGGGTTGTCTGTGTTTGGCTCAGTCCCTATGTTCTTCTATATCTTACATTTGTACGTGCTGTTACTGCTTTATACTTTAGCGAAATTCATCTTTGGCGCAAACCATGGTGAGTACTTTGGCGTGAGCAATATAGGATGGGTTTGGTTCATTGCGGGCGTGTTAGCCATCGCATTATATTATCCCGTTAAGCGATTTAGCGAGTATAAAAAGCACAGCACTCAGGCTTGGATTAAGTACCTCTAATCTATTCTGTTTGATCAAGCTTTAAAGGCAAAAGTCGCCAAGTGTTTACTTGGCGACTTTTTGCTTTGGTCAGAGCAATAATCTATTTAGCGATTATTCTGCGAGTAAGCTGCGTAACATCCAAGCGTTCTTCTCATGCAGTTGGATGCGCTGGGTGAGTAAGTCCGCAGTCGCCTCATCATTCGCTTGATTCACCAGCGGATACAAGGCTCTGGCATTGCGGATTACTAGCTCCTGATCGCTTAATAGTTCGCGGATCATGGTTTCGGCTTGAGTGACACCTTGATCTTCTTTTATCTCGGTCAGTGCGGCATAGGCTGAATATGAGCCGAGTGCTCTGGCGCCTAATGCACGTACACGCTCTGCGATAAGGTCGACCGCAAGGGCAAGTTCGGTATACTGCTGTTCAAATAGCAAGTGTAAGCTAGTGAACATTGGGCCAGTAACGTTCCAGTGAAAGCTATGGGTCTTAAGGTAAAGACTGTAGCTGTCAGCCAATAGTTGGTTTAGCCCTGCGGCGATTTCTTCTCTGTTAGCTTGATTGATACCTATGTTAATCATGGCGTTTTCCTTCTATTGTCTTACTGAGTGTGTTTAGTCTAATCTTCTGATATTAAATGTAAAATGAGTAAATTAGATTTTGTAAATCTATAAATTCGATTGAACTTTCGAGTGTTAAATCTCGTAAGCGATAAAGCCAGATATCATCTCCTTTCGCCGTGCCGCAGTAACAATGCCATGGCAGAACTGCTATCCTAGCGGCATATTGTGAGTCGATACTTTAATTGAATAAAACTGACCCTAATGAATAAATCAGCCTATTTAACCGCCATGAATGTGACAACTTGGCGAGTGCGCGACACTAAGGTGAAACCTTATTTAGTTATTTGGGATGAAAATGGTGAGTTACCAGAAGCAGAGCCGCTTATTGACGCTGTGCTAACGCTTATCGACATAAAGCGGGACGAATGTGATTTTGACTGTGAGCCCCATACGGGTAAACAGATCGTTTGGGATCTGCGACGTCACAAAGTCAGGCCACGTACCGCATGGTTAGTGTCTGAGCCGTTGGCCGATTTATTGGTGGGTTGGCAGGCTAAAAGCGCGCTCTGGCAGCAGATTTACCAATGGCGCGACCAAGTTAGCGGCCAAGCGCCAAGCAAGTCTTAAGCTTTACTCGTAAATACATTAATAACCAATACTTTGGAATACCGGCGTTGAACATCCCACCAGTAGATAGTCTATTCACGACACCATTCGCAGCACAATTGACAGTAGGTTTGCCTGTTGAGCTTGTGCCCCTCACGCTTGAAGATGTTCCCCAAATGGCGCAGCTTGAATCCTTGGCCCATAGCCATCCCATGAGTGAGGGGAATCTTGCCGATTGTTTTGGTCACTTGTACCGTGTCCTAGGTTTAAAGCTGAGTGTTAACTTAGAGGTAGATGCAAATACTGAGGCAAATATTGACGTCGTTTCGGATTCAGATACTTATCACGTCGAAGGACTCTTAGGGTTTGCGATAGTGCAGCAAATTATCGATGAAGTGACTTTATTGGATATTTGCCTATTACCGAGTCAGCAGGGCAAAGGTTACGGCAAGTTATTACTTAAGGCTGTGATGATATCGGCCAAGGTATCGGGCGCTGTGGTGCTTATGTTAGAAGTGCGAGAGTCTAATCTCGGCGCCCGTGCTTTATATCAGAAGGCTGGCTTTATTGAATCGGGACGTCGCAAAGGTTACTACCCGATAGAGGGCGGTAAAGAAGATGCTATCTTGATGGATTTAGCGATAACCCAAGAATAAGCAGAGCATTAGCGTTCATGTCGTATAACGACAGCTATACGAACCACTCTTCATAAACAACAGTCATAAAAAAACAGCGCCTAAGGCGCTGTTTTTCTATTTTAATAACCCTGAACTCTACATCACTTGAGCTCTGCATCTAAGCAAGAAGGTTATTTCACTTCTTTACCTTGGGCTTGCAGGTCCGCATGGTAGCTTGAGCGCACTAATGGGCCACAGGCTGCATGGGTAAAACCTAACTCATCGGCTAAGGCTTTAAGCTCATCAAACTCTGCTGGTGGCACATAACGTTCAACCGGCAAATGGAACTTAGACGGCTGTAGGTATTGGCCTAAGGTCAGCATTTCAACTTTATGTTCACGCAGATCACGCAGTACTTGAGCGATCTCTTCGTTGGTTTCACCCAGTCCCATCATCAGACCTGATTTAGTTGGCACATTTGGATGACGTTCTTTAAAGCGTTTGAGCAGATCGAGCGACCATTGGTAATTCGCACCTGGGCGCGCTTTACGATAATGCATGGGCGCCGTTTCTAAGTTGTGGTTAAACACATCAGGCGGCTCAGTCGATAAAATATCTAAGGCAGCATCGATACGACCACGGAAATCAGGCACTAAGGTTTCGATCTTGATGTCCGGATTAAGTTTGCGGATCTCACGAATACAATCGGCAAAATGCTGGGCGCCACCATCACGTAAATCGTCACGATCTACAGAGGTAATCACCACATATTTCAGCTTCATATCGCGGATAGTTTGCGCCAATTTAACTGGTTCTTCAGCATCAGGCTTAAGCGGACGACCATGGGCCACGTCGCAGAATGGGCAACGACGTGTACAAATCGCACCCAAAATCATAAAGGTTGCTGTGCCGTGGTTGAAGCATTCCGCGAGGTTAGGGCAAGAGGCTTCTTCACAGACAGAGTGCAGGCCATTTTTACGCAGCGCTTGCTTGATGTCTAAAATGCGTTGATTCGATGCCGGCAGTTTAACCCGTAACCAATCGGGTTTACGCAACATAGTGTCGCGCTCTGATGGGACGATTTTGACCGGAATACGAGACACTTTATCGGCATCTCTTAGTTTTACTCCGGGTTGTAAACGTTCAGGCCTATTCATGACGCTGCTAATCCTTGATGATGAACTAGGTGTTGATAGCCCAGTAATTGGCTAAAAGTAATAGTAAGTTGCTCGCCCGCTTCAATCACGGTTTGTGGTCCGCCAAGTGCTTTGCATTGCACCATTTCAAGACCGGCATAACCGCAAGGGTTGATGCGGCGAAATGGTGCTAAATCCATATCGACATTAAGGGCTAATCCATGGAATGAACAGCCTTTACGAATGCGTAACCCGAGGGAGGCAATTTTACGTTCATCCACATATACGCCAGGCGCATCGGCCTTGGCATAAGCGTTAATGTCGTACTTGGCGAGCATATCGACAATGCTTTGCTCTATATGAGTAACGAGTTGACGCACGCCTACTTTACTACGTTTTATGTCGAGAAGAGGATATACCACTAGTTGTCCAGGGCCGTGGTAAGTGACTTGGCCACCACGGTCCACTTGGATCACAGGAATATCGCCAGCATTCAAAATATGCTCGCTTTTACCAGCTTGGCCTTGGGTAAACACGGGTGGGTGTTCTACTATCCACAGCTCATCTGGGCTCTCACTATTACGCGTGTCAGTGTAGTGCTGCATAGCATGCCACACTGATTCGTAATCTTGTTTTCCAAGATGCCGAATGTGCAAAGTCGTGTCTTGCAAGGGCAACCTCTCCCCTTAGAATTGAGTGGCGCTATTATACGCCTCTTGGCCATAAATGTAAGACAGATCACATTTCATGGCCTTGAGGAATATTTATAGTACGCGGCGTACGCCTTCGATGGCGGCAAGTTCAGTGTACAAAATTTCGATATGGTCTTTGCTGGTCACTGTCACGCGGATAGTAATGGAGTGATAGCTACCTTTGCTCGACGTTTTTGTCGAAGGTGAATAATCACCCGGTGCATGTTTTTGTACCACAGCCACGACTTTGTCAGTTAGCGTTTCGTGGGCTTCACCGACGACCTTAAAAGGAAATGCGCAAGGGAAATCCATCAGTTCATCAAATTTAGTGTCTAACATACTCAGTACTCTTAGCGGCTATATTGGGATATATATGGTGGCGATTATACCCGATTCAAGGGCGATGCACTCCCCAAAAAAATAAAGCCACCCTAAGGTGGCTTTATTTATGGGACTTAGCTTAGCTAAACCATCCAGAAAACATCTGCTTAAAGTAATCGACTAATTTACTAAACCAGCTACCTTCGTTGACTTCTTGCAAGGTCACCAGCGGGAACTGGGCAATGTCTTTACCATCAAGTTGGAAGAATAGACGGCCTACAGTTTCACCTTTTTTCAACGGTGCATCTAATGGCTTAGTCAACTCGAAGTTTGCTTTCAAGTCTTTACCACGGCCACGGCTGATTGTAATAGGTGTATCAGTTGCGACGCCTAAATCAACAGTGCTCTTGTCACCGTACCATATTTGTTGGGTTGTGAAGCTATCACCCGCTTTGTAAGGCGTGACAGTTTCAAAGAAACGGAAGCCATAGGTCAGTAACTTTTTACTTTCAGCTTTACGGGCTGATTCACTTTGAGTACCCAGAACCACAGAAATCAAACGCATGCCGTCTTTGGTTGCAGATGCGACTAAGTTGTAACCTGCACCAGAGGTGTGGCCTGTCTTGATACCGTCCACGCTCATGCTGTTATCCCACAACAAACCATTACGGTTATATTGTTTGATACCGTTGAAGGTATAAAATTTTTCGCTATAGATGCGGTATTCTTCTGGAACGTCGCGGATTAAGGCTGCACCTAACAATGCCATATCATAGGCAGTTGTTTTGTGGTTTTCTGAGTCTAATCCATGGGAGTTTTCGAAGTAGCTATCACGCATACCCAGCTGTTTTGTCCATGAGTTCATCATGTCAACGAAGGCGCCTTCGGTGCCAGCGATATGCTCTGCCATAGCCACACACGCATCGTTACCCGATTGGATGATGATACCGCGGTTTAAATCCCCGACTTTAACGGTAGTACCGACTTCAATGAACATCTTCGAGGAGTCAGAGAAGTTTTTAGACCAGGCATTTTTACTGATAGTCACATCATCATCGACCGAGACATTGCCCGCTTTGATTTCTTGACCTATGACATAGCTGGTCATCATTTTAGTTAGGCTGGCTGGGTTAAGGCTTTCATAAGCGTTACTCTCAGCGATAATCTGGCCCGAATTATAATCCATCAAGACGAAAGCCTTGGCGGCCACTGCTGGTGCATCAGGTGTAATAATAGGCTGCGCAGCATAAACGGGGAGAGACACACTGGAAATTAGCAGCAATGTTTTAATGGGACTTTTTACAAAATTCATCATTAACTTGGCACGTCTTTTGGTTGTATTAAATGGAAAGGATTCGAGAAGATCTCCAACAGTGTACCACTTTCTGACTGTGGGTTTTAGTGAAGGTTCCTTCATATCTATTTTTAAATCAATTCTGGTCCGAGCAAACAGTCATTACTCATGGACTATATAGCCCTCAGGAAACCCATTTTGCTGGACGTTATTGAGCAGTTTGTCTGCTAACTCGGGTTGGCCTATGGGGCCGAGCTGTAGTCTAAACATATTGTTTGCGGCTTGTACACGGGTCTTTACCTGATATTTTCGCTCCAGATTTTTCGCCATGGTATTGAGTTTGGCTTTATCTTTCGATGCGACTAACTGAATGTAATGATTACCTGTATCTTGCGCGCTGGCAATAGCCGAATTAGTGGCCGCGACACTGCCGACATACACCACATCGAGTTTGATCCGCGCGGTTCCTTTGCCGAGCATGCCGAGTTTATAGGCGGCGGCGTAGGAGACGTCGAGAATACGGTCTGAGTGGAATGGCCCGCGATCGTTGATACGAATGATCACTTGCTTATTGTTATCTAAGTTAGTGATCCGAGCATAACTTGGCAGTGGTAGCGTTTTATGGGCACCTGACATGGAATACATGTCATAGGGTTCGCCATTGGATGTCTCATAGCCATGAAATTTTTCACCGTACCATGAGGCACGGCCCGTTTCACTAAAACCTTGGCCTGTGTTCATCACAGTGTAAGACTCGCCGTAAACCGTATAGGGCTTGTTACCGCGGCGACTATAGGGCTCGTACTTAGGCTTGGCATTTGGCACATGGTCCACATTGGGTGGATTGAGTGGCAGCTTGTCATTCTTTAGCGAATAGCGCCCCTTGTTGGGGTCCATATTTTTTTTGTTTGTGCTGGAGCTAGCTTGGTTTGGGCTCGAAGAACACGCAACAAGTGTGAAGCACGCAACCAAAGCGACAAGCTGTAAAAGATTATTTTTTAGCGGCATGCTGTTCCTTTAATTGTTGGCTAAATTGATAAACGGCCATTGAATACAAAGGACTGCGATTATAGCGAGTGATTACATAAAAATTGTTTAAACCAAGCCAATAATCATCGTGATCGGCTTGTTCCAGTTTAATGAGTAAGGCTTTTTGCGAGACATCCAAGTCCCTCGCATCAGCCAAGGACAAGGTTGGCGTTAGAATATTGGCGACTTTATAATTGAGCTTTTCGCCTGCCCATACTTTCGCTTTTGGCGCTGTTTGGCTGCTATTGACCAGCGGCAAAGCAACGGGTGCATTGGCTTGCCAACCGTGTTCATGGAAATAATTGGCGACACTGCCAATCGCATCCTCTGGGCTTTGCAATAAATCGCGGTTACCACTGTTATCGAAATCGACGGCGTAATGGCGGTAACTTGAGGGAATAAACTGCCCATAACCCATGGCACCCGCATAGGAGCCTTTGAGGGTATTGATATCTAAGTGTTCTTCTTTGACTAATTTCATCAACTCACCAAATTCCTTGCGGAAAAAGGTGGCGCGAGGCGGATAGTGAAAACCTAAGGTATAGAGGGAATCAATTACAGGGTAATTACCAGTGAACTGCCCGTAGAAGGTTTCAATCCCAATAATGGCGACGATAATCTGTGGGTCGACTTGGTACTTAGCAGCGGCTTTAGCAATGGTTTTCTCGTGTTTTTTCCAAAAAGCGAGCCCAGCATCAAGACGTTTTTCTGTTAAAAAAATCGGGTAATACACATGCCAAGGTTTTGCTTCCCATGGACGGGTCATCGCATCGATAACCCCTTGGTTGTATTTTGCTTTATCGAGAAAAGCGAGCACTTCTGCCCAAGTAAAACCTTGTTTTACTTGAGCTTGGATAAACTCTTCTTTGAGTTCAGCGGGAGTGGCGGGTGCGACTTCAGCGGCCGGAGCCACTGACATGCTTGAAGCGGGTGCCTGCGCGGGTGTCGGTTCATTTGCCGTGGTGCATGCGACTAAGTATGAACTTAAACACAGTAAACCGAGTGGAGCCAAATAAGCTCGGAGAGTAGGCATAAAAAAGTCCCTAAAATTATCTATCTACGAAACGTCTATGGGTATGAATGCTCATAAGAATGCCAAACCCTGTCATCAATGTCAGCATGGAGGTTCCACCATAACTGACAAGGGGCAGTGGTACACCTACCACGGGCAGGATACCTGAAACCATGCCAATATTCACAAAAACATAAACGAAAAACGTCAGCGTGATACTGCCAGCCAGTAGACGAGCGAAACTGGTTTGTGCGCGGGAGGCGATGACTAACCCACGGCCTATGATGTAAAGGTACATAATTAACAGTAAGATACTGCCAATTAAGCCAAATTCTTCACCGATCACCGCAAAGATAAAATCGGTATGGCGTTCAGGGATAAATTCAAGCTGTGATTGAGTGCCTTCGAGCCAGCCTTTGCCCCAAAGTCCACCTGAGCCGATGGCGATTTTCGACTGGATAATGTGATAACCCGCGCCGAGGGGGTCTTGCTCTGGATCGAGCAAGGTTAATACCCGCGTTCTTTGGTAATCGTGCATCAAGAAATACCAAAGGATAGGCAGGAAGGCGAGTACTGCCGCGATAAAGCTGCCAACAATGATCCAGCTCATACCCGATAAAAACAGCACAAAAATCCCCGATGCGGCCACCAAAATTGAGGTACCTAAGTCGGGTTGTTTAGCGATCAATAGGGTTGGTACGAGTAAAATCACTCCTGCGCCAGCGAGGTAACGTTTCTTGGGGGGAAGAGGGAACTTACTGATATACCAAGCCATTGTGATGGGGAAGGCGAGTTTAATAAGCTCTGAGGGTTGGAACTCCATAAAGCCTAAGTTCAACCAGCGCTGCGCGCCTTTATTGATTTCACCGAAAAAGTGTACCCCAAGCAGCAAGACAACCCCCGCAAGATAAATGGGTAATGCCCAACGTTTAAGCGCTTCAGGATTGATTTGTGCCATGGTAAACATGATGCCTAGCGACAACACCATACGGAATAGTTGTCGTTCCATCATCTCTAAATCTGCACCGCTGGCAGAATAGATGACAAACAGGCCAAAGCCCATCACAGCTAATAGTCCGAGCAATAAAGGCAAGTCTATGTGCAAGCGTTGCCAGATGTTTTGATATTGGCTATGGGTACTCATGGTATGGGTTTCCAAGTATCTCTAAGCATATATTCATCGAGCATAGCTCGAGCGACTGGGCCAGCATTTGCGCCGCCCCAACCTGCGTTTTCCATCACGACGGCGAGGACGATTTTAGGATCCTCGAAGGGCGCATAGGCCACAACTAAAGCATTATCGCGGAAATGTTCGGCAATTTTACTGGCATCGTATTTAGTATTTTCCGCCACGCCAATGACCTGTGCAGTACCGGTTTTCATTGCGGCAGTGTAAGTGGCATCGGTAAAGCGTGACTTATTTGCAGTTTGGCGCATAGCTTCGTTGATGATATTCCAGTTACGGGGGTTTTTAAGTTCAATTGGCGGTAACTCATTGATCGGTGAGTCAATTTTGGCAGTATTGTCTTTAATGGATCTCAGCAGATGTGGCGGGAGACGGCGGCCTTTGTTGGCCATAATCCCAACGGCATTAGCGAGTTGTAATGGCGTTGCCGTCCAATAACCTTGGCCAATACCCACGGAAATAGTGTCGCCTATATACCAAGCTTGATTGTACTTTAAGCGTTTCCATTCCTTGGATGGCATGTTGCCAGCCGATTCTTCAAAGATATCAATCCCTGTATTTTGGCCAAAGCCAAATTGTTCCATAAAGCGGGCGATATGATCGACACCGACCTTATAGGCTAACTCATAGAAAAAGGTATCGCAGGATTCTACTATCGCGCTATAAACGTTGACCCAGCCATGCCCCCAGCGTTTCCAGTCGCGGTATTTACGTTCAACACCGGGAATTTGCCAAAAACCGGGATCCCACACTCGGGTACTCTCGCTAATGGCTTTCTCATCAAGGCCTAACAGTGCGAGGTGAGGCTTGATGGTAGACGCAGGTGCATATTGACCTTGAGTTGCGCGGTTGATCAAAGGGCGGGATTTATCATTGAGTAACGCACTGTAATCTTTACTATTAATGCCTTGTACAAACTGGTTTGGATCATAGCTTGGGCTCGATACCATAGCTAATACTCCACCGTCACGGGGATCGATGGCAACAATAGAACCACGCAGACCTGTGAGTAGTTCCACCGCTTTTTGTTGCAGCTTGAGATCTAAGGTGAGGTAAATATCTTGCCCCGGCTCTGGCGGAACAATTTTTAAGGTGCGAATGGCGCGACCGCGGTTGTTCACTTCTTCTTCTAAGTGTCCGGGTTTGCCATGCAGCAAAGATTCATAAAATTTTTCAATGCCTTGCTTACCAATGTCTTTGGTTGCCGCATAGTTTTTCCACAGATCGCTGCGTTCAAGTTGGGCGCGATCTCGGGTGTTAATTTTGCCTACATAGCCCAGCACATGAGTGATTTGCGCGCCGTAGGGATAGTTACGTTTAAGACCCGCTTCGACCGAAATCCCCGGAAATCTGTGTTGGTTAACACTGAAAATGGCCACTTGTTCTTCGGTGAGCTGGTTTTTGAGTGTTAGCGGTTTGAAACGGCGATGAAATTTCAGGGCGTCAGTAAAGGTTTCGCGCTCGTCATCGCTGATCTCAATTAACTTGCCGAGTTCATCTAAGGTCTCTGACATGTTACTGATTTTTTCGGGCACGAGATCGAGGGAATAAAAGGGTAAATTTTCAGCTAAAAGTATGCCGTTGCGATCGTAAATGAGACCACGACTAGGGGCAATTGGAACAACACGGATGCGATTATCATTTGAGCGAGTTGCATAATCTTTATAGGATTCAACCTGTAAATGATAAAGGTTGGTGACTAATACGCAAAATAGAGCGAAAACGCAAAAAAAAGTGAAAAGCGCCCTGCGCTTAAAAAGAGACGCCTCGGCGGCGTGATCATGCATTGTTATCCGCTTTTTTGGCGACACTTATGCTATCTCCGGCTGATCCCATGACGGGTGGTTGACACTCGTTAACATCAAGATCCCGCTATTCTCTATGGTAGGGGTGATTCGTGTTCACGCTCCACGCGCGGTACAAACTTTCGGCAACCACCACCCGTACGAGTGGGTGAGGTAAGGTTAATGCCGAAAGACACCAACTTTGGTTTGCCGCTTCTTTGCAAGCTGGCGCTAATCCTTCAGGTCCACCAATCAGTAAACTGACGTCGCGACCATCGAGTTGCCATTTAGTCAGCGCGGTTGCTAGCTCGGGGGTCGTCCAGTTTTTGCCGGGGAGATCTAAGCTAACAATATGATTGCCTTTGGGAATGGCCGCCAACATTTGTTCGCCTTCTTTTTGAAGTATCCGGACAATGTCGGCATTTTTCCCCCGCTTTCCAGCGGGTATTTCGATAAGCTCCAGCGCCATATCACGGGGAAAACGGCGCTGGTATTCTTCGAAACCACGGGTAACCCAATCGGGCATCCGTGTTCCTACTGCGATGAGCTGTAACTTCATCAGTCTTGCTTTTCTGACCAGAGCTTTTCAAGCTGGTAGAAATCACGGGTTTGATCTTGCATAACGTGCAGGATCACATCGCCCATGTCCACAAGAACCCATTCGCTGCTTTCGCGGCCTTCAACACCTAAAGGTGGAATACCGGCTTTTTTCGCTTCAACCACAAGGTTTTCGGCGATAGCTTTAACGTGAGTCTTTGATGTACCTGAACATATGACCATGTAGTCAGTGATGTTAGATTGCTTGCTGACATCCAGAACAACAACGTCTCTGGCTTTCAAGTCGTCGATCTTGTCGACAACAAACTGTTTTAATTCCGCGCTCTGCACGCTGGCGTACCTCATTAATTTTAAATAGCGCGGTAGTATACCAGTGTTGCTGCTGGGAATACATTGTCATTGGCAGTTGAGTTGGCGATATCTGCTTACGGTTCGAGCTAAGGTAAGTAAAGTCGTTGATTTTTGATGTAATCTAGCGTGACTGGCATGAGTAAATCGGCGGGAATTTCGCCTTTTGCCAGTTGTTCACGAATGAGCGTCGAGGAAATATCCTGTGGTGTAATCGCTACAGGGAAAATCTGCCCACAGTTTTTATGGACACAGCTAGTACGACCTTCGTCTGTCCCTTGGGGCGCTTGACTGCGGGCCGTCAATATCTGCTGCATAGGATGTTCTGCATCGAGCTGCCAACCCGGGCGCTGGCAGACAACGAGATGGGCAAAGTCGAATAGGCGTTGCCACTCATACCAGCTTTTTAATTGGAGGAAAGAGTCCATCCCCATGATAAAAAACAGCTCGTCTTCCGGATGTAAGGCTTTCAGTTGCTCAAGCGTCACAACTGTGTAGGAAGGCGTGTCGCGTTTAGCTTCGATGTCGCACAGTGCAAATCCGTCGAGTTGCTGACAGACATCAGCTACCATTTTGAGGCGCTGTGTTGTGGTTAAGTTCGGCTGCTGTTTATGGGGCGGAATATGGTTCGGCATCAGCAGGATTTTATCCAAGGCTAATGCTTGCTTCACTTCAATTGCGGGACGGATATGACCATAGTGTATCGGGTCGAAAGTGCCGCCTAAAATACCAATACGCATATCAAGCCTTTGGTTAATCAATGATTAGTCTATGGCTATATGCGCCAAGTGCCGATGGGCTCTAGGATCAAATAACAGACACAGGTGGCTCAGACCAGTCCAATCCTCTTTCCCCTGTTGCTTTAAGTTGAGCTCAAGTTTCGAGGCGAGGGCGAGCATATGTTCGAGTTGTTCAAGGCTGAGTCGTTGCAGTGCCGCTTGATACAGTGGTTTACGTTTATCCCAAATTCGATGTTTACCCCAGAGTGCACTTAGCGCAACGCCTTGGGCTTGCTCGCATTTCAAATTGAATAACAAACCGAGTTCTTTAAACAAGGCCCACAGCAGGATAGGTAAGGCAGTGCCTTCGCCATTGAGCTGGGCTAGCATGTGCTGCGCGCTATCCTGTTTATTATTCAGCAATGCATCCGTGAGTTGGAATACGGTGAAGCGCGACTGATCTTCAAAATAGTGGCCCAGTTCGTCGGCACTGACGGGTTTTGTTGGGCTCAGGAGTTGCAGCAACTGCATGGCTTGATCGGCAGCTAGTAAATTCCCTTCATACAGAGAATGCAGCATAGCACGGGCATCAGGCTGCAGATTGAGCTTAAAGTGCTTGATGCGGCCATCGAGCCAGCGCATAAACTGCTCGCCCTCTGGCGTAGCGCAGGGCAGATACATGCCATGGGCATCTAAGGTCTTAAACCATTTACTGTTGGTTTGCTCTGTGGCGAGCTTTGGCCCTTCGATAATCAACAGCATATCGGGATTGGGCGTCTGCAATAGGGCTTGCAGTGTGTTTGAGCCTTCGGCACCGGGCTTAGCTTGGGGAAGGGTTAGCTCAATCAAGCGTTTACTGGAAAACAGGCTCATGGCCTGCCATTCCTGAGTCAGATCGTTCCAATTAAAGCCCGTCTCTTGAATGAGTTGGACTTTTTCATCGAATCCATGACGCTTGGCGAATTGGCGGATCTGATCTTTGGTGGTTTCAATCAACCAAGGATCATCCCCAAAAATCAGATAACAAGGAAATAACTGGTTAAGGTGGCGGGAGAGTTGGTCTGGATAGACTCTCATTTAATGATAGCCCCGCATTAATTCACCTCAGTACTGGCCATTGCCTGCAGAATACGATCGGCAGCTTGGATACGCATTTCCTTCGTCAGCAATTCCATTTCACGGCTCTTTGCCAATGCGGTACGTGGATCGTCTAAGTAGTCGCGGCGAATTTCAACCTTGAAAGGTTGCGCTTCTTTGCCCGGCAGTGCCACAGCAAATTCGACTAAATAAATTAACTCATACTCGGCGACGTTACCTGTGGGGTACAAAGATAAGGTCGAGCGTTCAAGGGAGTCGGTGATTAATCTTAATACTGGAACATTATCTGCGGCGTCGACAACTTGGATATTGTTCAAGCGCAGGCGTTCACGCACCAAACGGGTGAGTTCACTGTATTCATCCACGCTGCTCAAACTCAAATGATTGAGGGCATCAGGGATCTGATAACTGCGTTGAAGCTTAAAACCGCAACCAGCGCTGGTCATAATGACTAGTGCCATGATTGCGAAGCATATGCGTTTGATTAGCATAGATTTCGCGGTTTCCTATTCGTGGTATACCCTGCTGACTTGAAGTTGCAGCTATGCTGCAACTTCATTGGCTTTGAGTATAGCGAGTTATTAGCAGCCGTTAATTGGCCACTATGCTGAGCAGTTTGCCCGGCACATAGATCACTTTACGTACTGTCAGGCCGTCTAGGTATTTGATCACGTGTTCATCACTCATGCCTAAGGCTTCTACTGATTCTTTATCAGCGTCGGCGGCCACTGTGATTTTTGCGCGAACTTTACCGTTGACTTGCACAACGATGAGCTTGCTGTCTTCAACTAGCGCAGCTTCATCAACGACCGGCCATTGGCTATCTTCGATGTTGCTTGCATTACCTAACTCGTTCCACAGGTTAAAGCTCACATGAGGAATGATAGGGTACAGCAAACGCACGATGGCGGATAAGGCTTCGCCGATAATGGCGTTGTCTTGGCCTGTCGTTTGTGGCGCCTTTTGCAGATGGTTCATCAGTTCCATCACGGCGGCAACCGCAGTGTTGAACATCTGACGGCGGCCGATATCGTCGGTCACTTTCGCGATCGTCTTGTGGACTTCACGGCGCAGCGCTTTTTGATCGGCAGTTAACTTGCTGACATCTAAGGCTTCGCTGTTATCTTGGTTCACATGCTCGTTTGCAAGCTTCCACAGACGTTTAATGAAGCGGTGTGCGCCTTCAACGCCAGATTCTTGCCATTCCAGAGTTAATTCTGGTGGTGAGGCGAACATCATAAATAGGCGAACCGTATCGGCTCCGTATTTTTCGACCATGACTTGAGGATCGATACCATTGTTTTTCGACTTAGACATCTTGCTCATGCCAGTATAAACCAGCTCGTTGCCGTCTTTGTCGATAGCCTTAGTAATACGGCCCTTGTCGTCTTTTTCTGTGGTAGCTACATCTAAAGGCGAAACCCATACACGGGCGCCTTTTTCGTTGATGTAGTAGAAAGCATCGGCCAACACCATGCCTTGGGTCAGCAGTTGTTTGGCTGGCTCGTTAGAGTTAACCAGACCCGCATCCCGCAGCAACTTGTGGAAGAAGCGGAAATATAACAAATGCATACAAGCGTGTTCGATACCGCCAATGTATTGATCCACAGGTAGCCAGTAGTTGGCTTTAGCGGGATCTAACATTTCGTCTGCATGCGGGCTGCAGTAACGGGCGTAATACCAAGAGGATTCCATAAAGGTATCGAAGGTATCGGTTTCGCGCAGCGCATCTTGGCCATTAACTTGGGTTTTTGCCCATTCTTTATCGGCCTTGATTGGGCTTTGAATACCGTCCATTACGACATCTTCTGGCAGCAATACTGGCAGTTGATCTGCAGGTGTAGGGATCACAGTGCCGTCGGCTAAGGTCACCATAGGAATAGGTGCGCCCCAGTAACGCTGACGTGAAACACCCCAATCACGTAGACGATAGTTGACTTGGCGCTTGCCTTTACCTTCGGCGACTAACTTATTAGCAATGGCATTAAAGCCCGCTTCAAAGTCTAAACCGTCAAACTCTCCCGAGTTAAACAGTACGCCTTTTTCGGTATAAGCGGCTTCGCTAATGTCCACTTCGCCATCAACTGGCTTGATCACAGCCTCAATTGCTAGACCATATTTTTTTGCAAATTCAAAGTCACGTTGGTCGTGGCCTGGAACTGACATCACAGCGCCTGTGCCATAGTTCATCAACACAAAGTTAGCTGCCCAAATCGGGACTTGCTTACCAGTGATAGGATGAATGGCGAAAAGCCCTGTAGCGACACCGCGTTTTTCCATTGTCGCGAGTTCGGCTTCTGATGTTGTGCTGTTTTTGCACTCATCGATAAAGGCGGCAAGCTCTGGATTGGTTTGCGCGGCGACTTCAGCTAATGGATGACCTGCGGCAATCGCCACATAGGTCACGCCCATTAAGGTATCTGGACGTGTGGTATAGATATCGAAGCTTTTATCGTGACCTGCGACGCCGAAGGTCATTTCCACACCTTCGCTGCGACCAATCCAGTTGCGCTGCATGGTCTTAACCTGTTCAGGCCAGCCATCTAAGGTATCGATATCGTTTAACAATTCTTCTGCATAGGCAGTGATCTTAATAAACCACTGTGGAATTTCTTTTTGTTCCACAGGGGTATCACAGCGCCAGCAGCAACCGTCTTGAACTTGCTCGTTCGCCAGTACGGTTTCATCGTTTGGACACCAGTTGACTGAAGCTGTCTTTTTGTAGACTAGGCCTTTCTCGTACAACTTAGTGAAGAACCATTGTTCCCAGCGATAATATTCAGGGGTACAAGTGGCGATTTCACGGCTCCAATCGTAACCAAAACCCAGCAATTTCAGCTGGTTCTTCATGTATTCTATATTTTCATAGGTCCATGGCGCAGGCGCAGTCTTGTTGTTAATCGCGGCATTTTCTGCGGGCAAACCAAATGAGTCCCAACCAATAGGCTGGAGCACGTTTTTGCCTTGAAGACGTTGAAAGCGTGCAACTACGTCACCTATGGTATAGTTGCGTACGTGTCCCATGTGGAGTCTGCCAGAAGGGTACGGAAACATCGAAAGGCAATAAAACTTTTCTTTGTTTGCGTCTTCAGTGACTTCGAAGGTTTTGTTGTCATGCCAGTGCTTTTGCACTAAGGCTTCAATTTCTGAGGGATTATATTGCTCTTGCATCACTCTATTTCCGGCAGTGCCGCCTATTATTGGATCTAACGCCATATCAGCGCGAGTAAGATCTGCATAGAATAAACTAGAAGCGATGCATTAAAAAGGTTCGTATGAAGGAGTATTGGTTATGAATGATAGAAGTAACGCGTTACTAGGACTGTATCAAGCCTTAATTACCGAAGTGAAATCTCAATTTGCAGAAGATAACACTATGACTGTAAAGAACTTATTCAATTCTGTCACTCAAGGTAAGGAGTATTTACGTCTTAAAGAACAGGCCGGGGAAGATGAACTCGCTTTAGTCGAACAATTCTTAAAGCGTGATATTACGAGTTTTCTCCGTGAGCAGAACGCGGATAGTTTGAGTCATAGCCCAACCGTGATTACTTTAGAGAATACGCTTTGGCATTGGCTCAGTGAAATCACCGACCGCAGCCAAGTCGAATGGCATGAGTTAACGCAAGATTTTAAGCACCAAGGCTACTACAAGAGTGGTGACATAGTGAATCAGGGCATCATGGTGTGCACTAACTGTGGCAATGAAATGAGTATTGAATTTCCAAGTCCCATCCCAGATTGTCCAGAGTGTGATCATGAAGAATTTACCCGCGAGCCGCTAACGCCTTAATTAAGGTGATGATGTTATGCAGCTAAAACGACGCCTCAGCGTCGTTTTTTTAGAGTTCTATTAGACCTAAATGGCTCATATTTGCATTAATTAGGCTGTATCAACTGTTGGTACGAGAGTAGCTGAGGATTTGACCGCCAAAGGGCGCCAATAAAAATTCAGTGTGAATGGGTTTATGTTGTGTATGTTCGTAACCTAAGGTCACCATACGTTTACTGAATTTTGCATGATTACCACGACCGGGATCGACTAAGACTACATCACAAATTGGTTTAGCATGCTGCTCAATAAATTGTGATAAGAGATCGGCATGTTCTTGTTCGTACAAGAGATCGCTGCCAATAATGAGGTCAAATAAACCTAAATTAGTTTGTGCATCTGCCCATCCTGTTCGTACAAACGGAATCGCACGACCATGATTTAAATCGACATTTTGCTTAAGGAAATTTTCCGACTCGGGGTGATAGTCGGTTGCTGTGATGTCGGCATGTCTGTGGTTTAGCACTAGACTTGCCAGCCCTATACCGCAGCCAACCTCAAGAATGCGTTTATTATCAATTTGATAATCGGCCATATGATGGGATAGCACTTGGCTAGACGGCCAAACTATGCCAAATAATGGCCAAGTAGCGGAGGAAATACCGAGCTTTTCAGCTTCGCCATCTAGGTCTTCAAATTCTTGGTTATTTCTTAGGGTTCTGACATGAATGTCGAGATCCCCAAATTCGTGGGTTTGGTAGCGCACGCGAAGCTGTGCCATAGAGTTGCCTTGACTGTGTACCTTGGTTAAGGAACGAGGTAATGGTACCAATCATATTGGCTATGCAGACACAGTTACTGTGATTGGTATAAGGCCACGTCTAATCGTTCACCTTAACGTGGAACGCGCAATCAGCCTAATGTATTCGCAGACAATTGCGGGATAACACAGGTCAACTGAGTGTCAGCCTAACAACCTTGGGTGCTGATATCATATTGCGGCGCAGTGTTGGCATCGCTGGCTTGGGTGTAGCGGAAATAGCATTGGTCATCATTCACTAAGGAATTGTTGTTAAGATCGTAACCTATGTAAGTGATATCAACGCCTTGATATTGGATGATAAGTTTATCATCTGAGGTGATCCAGTTTTCCACATCAGTATTATCGAGGTAACCCCATTTCAATCTGGTATCGGGCGTGCCATCACCATTGAGGTCGATATCAATAATATCATCGCGCCCAGCTACCGCTTGGCTTAGTAGGCTAGGCATTTGGGTTTTTGAGTAAGCAAGCATATTGGCTGTTTTAACGCTGGCTTGTACTTGGCTTAAGGTTTGTACCCGCGCTTCTTTACTTAAACCGATAAATCTAGGCGCGGCGATCACAGCCAAGATCCCAAGCACAATAATCACAACGACAAGTTCAATTAAGGTAAAACCTGCCACATCTTGTTTATTGACTTGGTAATGCATGGCCTCAATCCTATTGCGTTTTAAAACGTCGGGCAAGACCGAGTAGAACGATTAAACCACAGAGTATCAGTAGGGGCATTTGGCCTAATTTTGTAAACCAAGTTTGTCCTGTGACTAATGGAATAGTTGCACTTAGCACGCCTATTTCAAACTGTGGTAATGACGCTGTGATATTGCCATGCTCATCGACTATGGCTGTCACGCCATTGTTGGTTGTGCGTAATAGAGGCCGACCCAATTCAACCGCGCGCATTTGAGCGATTTCCATATGCTGTAATGGCCCATTTGAGCTACCAAACCATGCATCGTTAGAGACAGTTAATAGTATATCTGTCCCTTGATTAACGTTGTCGCGCAACTGTTCCGGAAAGGCTATTTCATAACAAATCGCGGGCGCGATTTTATGGCCTAGGGCGCTGAGGTTCGGCTGTTGATATTCGCCTCGTGTAAAGGACGACATGGGCAAATTAAAGAAAGGTGCTATCGGGCGCAGCAGCGTTTCAAAGGGGACAAACTCGCCAATTGGCAACAGATGGTGTTTCTTAAATTGATTGCTACCATCGCCCTCATAGTCTGGGCCTGCTTGTTGTTTCTGATTATGATTACCAAGCACAATCAATGAATTATAGAACTCATTGTTTTGATGGCTAATAATGCCTGTGATAATTGAGGTATGGTTTAGATTGGCGACTTTATTGGCGTTATCTAAAAAGTCCTGCACCATAGATTCTGGCGCTGGAATTGCTGCTTCTGGCCAAATAATGATATCGGCATCCAGATGTTCGCGGGATAAATCCATGTATTTTAACAGCGTCGGCCACAGGGCATCGGGTTCCCACTTCATGCTTTGGGGAATATTGCCTTGTACCAGTGCCACTTTAACATTTTCACCCGTAGGATGAATGTCCCAAAGTTTAGGCGCAGCCCACACGGCCAGAATGCTGAGCGGCAGTAAAAGCAGTAAGCTCTTATAACGCTTAGTAAAACAAAGCGCTAATGCACCAGCGAGCATGGCCAATACAAAACTTATTCCCAGTGTGCCTATGATGCTGGCAAGGGGTTTTAGCGGCCCTTGAGTTTGCGAGTAACCCGCCCATAACCAAGGGAAGCCTGTCATTACCCAGCCACGAGCCCATTCGGTCAAGGTCCATAACGCGGGGAATAGGGCGAGATTACGCCAAAGACCAAATCGAGTTTCACCATCATGGCTCAGCGTTTTAGTTAACCAAACCAGCGCTAAACCAGTTAGCGCGGGATACAAGGCTAAATACAAGGCTAGCAAGGCCATTAACCCAACGGAGGCAATGAGCGGCATACCACCAAAGGTATCCATGCTCACGTGAACCCAGCTGATCCCTACGGCAAAACAGCCAAATCCAAAGCTTAACCAATAGTAAAAGCTTGCCTTAGCGCTCAGCGTTCGGCTGTGCCAGAGGGCAATCGCCATGGCAAACGGATAGATTATCCAAATGGAATAAGGCGCAAATGAAAGCGCCGTACTGGCGCCAAGGGCAAATGCAAGTACGAGTCTCAAAGCACTAGGTTGGGACTGTTGTTGGGCAAAAGCCCTGATTTTTTTTAGCACGAGTGATTATTCTACGTCTTCGCCAGTATTAGGATCGGGGAGTTTAACTCTGAGTTGGATTAAACGCCTAGTGTCAGCATTGATGACTTTAAATTCTATGCCTTCAATGATGATGCTCTCGTTACGTTCTGGCAGATGGCCAAAGGCGTGTGAGACTAAGCCACCGACGGTATCAAACTCTTCATCGCTGAATTCAGTGTTGAATTCTTCGTTGAAATCTTCGATTGGCGTCAAAGCTTTAACCATATAAACCGTGTTACCAACTTTGCGGATCTCGGTTTCTTCAGTGCTATCGTGGTCGAATTCGTCTTCAATTTCGCCGACAATTTCTTCAAGAATATCTTCGATAGTCACAAGACCCGATACGCCGCCGTACTCGTCAACCACAATCGCCATATGGTAGCGTTGAGAGCGGAATTCTTTTAGCAGAACATCGACGCGTTTGCTTTCGGGCACAACCACGGCGGGACGGATCACGCGATCCAGTGAGAAGGGCTCATCACTGTTGGAGAAACCGTAAGGGATCAAATCTTTGGCAAGCAATATGCCTTCGATATGGTCTTTATCTTCGTTAACGACGGGGAAGCGCGAGTGACCTGAACCAATCACAGTCGCAAGTAACTCTTCGACCGAGTTGTCTATCTGGAGGGCGACAATTTGAGCTCTTGGGATCATGATATCCCGAACACGCATATCAGAAACGTCTAATACACCTTTTATCATCTCGCGGGTGTCTTGGGTGATCAAATCGCGCTGCTCGGCACCATCAATCACATCAACTAGATCTTCGCGATTTTGAGGTTCGCCCTGAAATAGCTGACTTACTCTATCAAACCAACCTTTCTTGTGGGCGTTCGTACTAGGGGGGATATCGTCACTCATAGTTTTCTCATTAGCTTTTGATAGGGATTATCTTAGCTAATTATTGTTCCTTATATGGGTCAGTAAAACCTAAGCTTTCAATGAGTTGAGTCTCTAATGACTCCATCTCTTCGGCTTCTTCATCATCGATGTGATCATACCCTAGCAGATGCAAGCAACCATGTACAACCATGTGTGCCCAGTGCGCTTCTAGTGGTTTTTGTTGTTCACGGGCTTCATTTTCAACGACTGCCGCGCAAATGACAAGATCTCCGAGTAAAGGAAGTTCAATTTCTGGTGGTGCTTCAAAGGGAAATGACAGTACATTGGTCGGTTTGTCTTTACCGCGATAGGTATTGTTGAGCATTTGGCTCTCGCGGCTATCGACGATACGTATGGTTAATTCAGCTTCATCCATGCTATTGCCAATTGCGGTAGTGACCCAAAGGGCGAATTGTTCGTCCGTTGGCAGCCACTCACTGGTGCTGGCATGTTGAATATCTAAGGCTAACTCAAGACTCATGTGTTGCGGCTTCCTGCTGTTGCTTTTGGTACTGGCTTTCTTTTTTGGCTTTTAAGGTTTGCTCTTTTAACTCGAAGGCTTCATAGGCTTCAACGATACGGGCAACCACAGGATGGCGCACTACATCTTGGGAGACAAAAAAGTTAAAGCTGATTTCTTCGACTTGGCTTAACACTTCAATCGCGTGACGTAGTCCTGACTTTTGATGTTTAGGTAAGTCGGTTTGAGTGATGTCGCCTGTGATCACCGCACGGGAATTGAAACCGATACGGGTAAGGAACATCTTCATCTGCTCGATTGTGGTGTTTTGGCTTTCATCGAGAATAATAAAGGCATCGTTCAAGGTACGACCGCGCATATAGGCAAGCGGTGCCACTTCTATTACATTTTTCTCGATGAGGCGTTCCACTTTTTCAAAGCCAAGCATTTCGAACAGGGCATCGTAGAGCGGACGCAAATAGGGGTCTACCTTTTGACTTAAGTCACCGGGTAAGAAACCGAGTTTTTCACCCGCTTCCACTGCAGGGCGAGTCAGCAGAATGCGGCGCACTTCTTGGCGCTCTAACGCATCTACTGCCGCTGCTACGGCAAGGTAGGTTTTGCCCGTTCCTGCAGGACCAATACCGAAGGTAATATCGTGACGCGTAATATTGGCCACATATAAGCTTTGATTCGGATTGCGTGGCTTAATGACACCGCGGCGGGTTTTGATATTAATACCGCTGTCGTCGTTAGCGTCTGCTTGCTCTAGGGCAATGGCCGCTTGAATGGCGATATGGACTTGCTCAGGCTCAAGATCGGGCGTGCTGCCTTTCACCGTTTGGGTCTCGATGTAGAGTTCTTTGAGTAAGTTGTTGGCGCTTAAACAATTGCGTGGCAGTCCGGTGATCTGGAAATGATTGTTCTTACGGACGATTTCAACGCCAACGCGACGTTCTATCTGCTTGATATTGTCATCGAATGGACCGCACAGTGAAGCCAAACGGCGTGTTTCTGCGGGTTCGATATACAGATTCATGGTAGTTAATTTACTGGACAAATAGCACTCCCAATAGCGAATAAGAAAGCAAGGTACGAGGTTGGTTAACCATCGCAAGATAATTTTAGTTTACGAGCCATAGCCGATAATTGCTAACGGAAAATAGCAATTGCCTCGGTAGACTTAAATAAAAGTGCGTTAAAGCAAAAGGGCGACTAAGTCGCCCTTCTTTATATAGGTACTGATATCGGTACTGTTTAAGTTAAGCCGATTTAACGCTTATGGCTTAAATTGAGTCACACCCAGTTCATCATCTTGCTTGCGCTTGGCCAGAATTTCTGCAGGGCGCAGGCTACGACGTAGATCCATTTCATCTTCGCCGCGAATAAAAGTACCACGCAGTGAGTTAGTGTAAACGTCGACGATTTCGACATCCACGAAAGTACCAATGTGTTTTGGCTGACCTTCGAAGTTCACCACTCGGTTGTTCTCAGTACGGCCGCGCAGTTCCATAGGATTCTTCACCGATGGTCCTTCAACCAGAATACGTTGCACTGTGCCCATCATGTGGCGGCTGTAGCGCATGGCTTGCTGGGTGATGCGGTCTTGCAGAATCGCCAGACGTTGTTTTTTCTCTTCCATATCGACGTTATCGGGTAAATCTGCCGCTGGCGTGCCCGGACGTGCGCTATAGATAAAGCTGAAGCTGTGGTCGAAACCTATGTCTTCAATTAACTTCATGGTATCGGCAAAGTCTTCTTTGGTTTCGCCAGGGAAGCCAATGATAAAGTCCGAGCTGATTTGAATCCCTTCACGGGCTTTACGCAGGCGGCGGATGATTGACTTATATTCAATCGCCATATGGCCGCGTTTCATCGCTGTGAGAATACGGTCAGAACCCGATTGCACTGGCAAGTGCAAGAAGCTTACAAGCTCAGGGGTATCTTCGTAAACGTCGATGATATCTTGTGTAAATTCAATCGGGTGACTCGTCGTGAAGCGGATACGGTCGATACCGTCGATGGCTGCCACGAAGCGCAGTAATTCCGCAAAAGTACAAATTGCGCCATCGTGAGTTGCGCCGCGATAGGCATTCACGTTTTGGCCTAGCAAGTTTACTTCGCGCACACCTTGCTCTGCCAATTGGGCGATTTCAAGGATAATATCGTCCGATGGACGGCTGACTTCTTCGCCGCGAGTATAAGGCACAACACAGAACGAGCAGTATTTGCTGCAACCTTCCATGATAGACACAAACGCGGTTGGGCCTTCGGCGCGTGGCTCTGGCAGACGGTCGAATTTTTCGATTTCAGGGAAGCTGATATCGATAACCGCTTTGTCGCCACGGCGCACTTGCTCGATCATCTCGGGCAGACGGTGCAATGTTTGTGGTCCGAAAATAATGTCGACACATTGGGCTCTGTCTTTAATGGCTTTGCCTTCTTGTGAGGCAACGCAGCCGCCCACGCCAATAATCAAATTGGGATTTTTATCTTTAAGCGTCTTCCAGCGTCCTAGCTGATGGAACACTTTTTCTTGCGCTTTTTCGCGGATAGAACAAGTGTTGAGCAGGAGAATGTCTGCCTCAGACGCTTCTTCAGTCAAGGTATAACCTTGGTATTCGCCTAACAGATCAGCCATCTTGGATGAGTCATACTCATTCATTTGACAGCCCCAAGTCTTGATATGGAGTTTCTTACTCATCAGTTGTGTCGCCCTAAGATGACCAATAAAATAGCGCGACATTTTACCTGCTGTTACGGCTGCTGACCAGCTTTGTCCACACTTTTAGCTGTTGGCTTTTGCCAAGGGCGATACCCTCACAAATGCTAGGTTTTTATTGTTCGGCTGCATTTGGGCAAGATTAATATTGTTAACAGGTTGAGCTTTCGTTATTTCCAGCAAACTATTCGGGCTTGAATGCCTATGTCTTCACGGATTTCGAATCGAAATGCGCTCAACATTTCCGTGGTATCTTGATATAAGGCATAATCAAGCGGGTTTGTGAAAAGTCGCTTAAGCAGAAATACAGAAGGGCTTAAAGGTGGTAACTAAGGTGGAAAGTAGGATGAGCCAGATTGAAGAGACACATGCACAGATGATATCCGACACCACAGATTCTAACGTGACTCATTCTGACGTTACTCATGCTGAAGGCACTCATGCTGAAAGTACTGAGTTCGACGTCATTCTTGTCGGCGGCGGCATGGTTGGTGCGGCGACGGCAATTGGATTAGCCCAACAGGGTTTGCAAGTGGCGGTGATTGAATCTTTTGCGCCAGAGGCTTATCAAGCCGAACAGCCATTAGATGTGCGAGTCTCGGCCATCAGTGTTGCTTCTGAAACGCTGCTTGAACGTCTTGGCGCCTTGGACTCATTGCTCAAGATGCGTAATGTACCTTATTTGGGCTTAGAAACTTGGGAGCTCGATGGCTGTATCACCCAATTCCACTGTTCGCAAATTGGTGCCAGCCATTTAGGTCATATAGTCGAAAACCGTTTAATCCAACTCGCCCTGTGGCAACAGATGACACTATTAGCTGGCATCACCTTATATTGTCCCGATAAAGTGGTGGCATTTGCCCGCGATAGCGACGGTGTGAGCGTGCACTTACAGTCAAATAGTAAACTGACCGCTAAGTTGTTGGTTGGCGCCGATGGTGCTCACTCGCAGGTACGTCAATGGGCGGGAATTGGCATTTCGGGTTGGGATTACGCTCAATCGGCCATGTTGATTAATATCAACACCGCACAGGGGCAACAGGATGTGACTTGGCAGCAGTTTACGCCCAAAGGACCGCGTTCATTATTACCTTTACCTGGCAATAACGCTTCGCTGGTGTGGTACGACGATGCCAATCGAATTAAGCAGTTAATGCAGCTTAATAATAAACAGCTTGCAGATCAGATAAGAGTGCATTTCCCAGCGCGTTTGGACGCTGATTTTACCGTTGAGAATAAAGGCAGTTTTGGCCTCACTCGTCGCCATGCCCAGCGCTACTATAGTCATAATGTGGTGATTTTAGGTGATGCCGCTCACACCATTAATCCCCTCGCAGGCCAAGGGGTGAACCTTGGGTTTAAGGATGTCGAAGCATTTTTGGCGGTAATAAAGGAGGCATTAACTCAAAATAACCTCTGGTGGTCGAATGAAGTGCTTGCCCAATATCAGCGCAAGCGTTATCGCGATAATCAATTGATGATGACGGCGATGGATTTGTTTTACGCCGGTTTTAGCAACGATATTCTGCCGCTAAAGCTGCTGCGTAATGGCGCGTTAAAGTTAGCAAACATCAATTCTCCGCTCAAAAAGACTGTCCTTAAATATGCTATGGGGCTTAATTAACGCTTTGTTGTTCTGTGTTCTGACCTTGTGTTCTGCTCCTGTGCGATGACGTGGCATTTGTTGACTTGGGGTTTGAGTGCTAAAATGCCGCGTTTTTAGCTGGTATGGTCAGTTCAGTCGGCTCTTTGCGCGGCTGTCATCGACGAAATAACGATATTGAGTGTCATGAGCGAAATAAAATTAATAGTTGGTCTGGCTAATCCAGGTGCTGAATATGCACACACTCGCCATAATGCGGGGGCTTGGTACGTACTTGAGTTAGCGAGAATTTGCGGCGTGACTTTAGTGGCCGATAGTAAGTATTTTGGTTTGACCGCCAGAGCCGTATTGCACGGTAAAGATGTCCGCTTATTGATCCCGACGACTTATATGAATTTAAGCGGTAAAGCGGTTGGCGCTTTGGCGAATTTTTTTCGTATCACGCCGGAAGAGATTCTGGTCGCTCACGATGAACTCGATCTGCCGCCCGGTGTGGCTAAGTTTAAGCTCGGTGGCGGTCATGGCGGCCACAATGGTCTGAAAGATATTATTGCTAAACTGGCTAACGATAAAAACTTCTACCGTTTACGCTTAGGTATCGGTCATCCCGGTGATAAAAATCAAGTGAGTGGTTACGTACTGGGAAAAGCGCCTGCTAAAGAGCAAGAACTTATCGAGGCGGCGATAGATGAAGCCGTGCGTTCTACCGAAATTTTGTTTAAACAAGACATGGTGAAAGCCATGAACAGATTACACTCCTTTAAAGCGGAGTAGGTTTTGCCTTTGGCGAGACTTAAGTGATTCAAGTGATTTAATTATTCAGTAATGTGCTGCCATAGGGCAGGACGACTAAACCTCGCTGATGAGTGTGACTTGTCAGCCAATAATCGAGAGAAAGGTAAGCATATGGGTTTTAAATGCGGCATTGTTGGTCTTCCTAACGTAGGTAAATCAACGCTTTTTAATGCGTTAACTAAGGCTGGCATCGAAGCGGCTAACTTCCCGTTTTGTACCATTGAACCTAACACTGGTGTTGTACCTGTGCCGGATCCACGTCTGGATGCGTTAGCTGCGATTGTGAATCCACAACGTGTGTTACCTACCACCATGGAATTCGTGGATATTGCGGGTCTTGTGGCTGGCGCATCTAAAGGCGAAGGCTTAGGTAACAAGTTCCTCGCTAACATCCGTGAAACCGATGCGATTGGTCATGTAGTACGTTGTTTTGATGATGACAACATTGTTCACGTTGCTAACAAGGTTGATCCTGCTGGCGATATCGAAGTCATCAACACTGAATTAGCGTTAGCTGACTTAGACAGTTTAGAGCGTGCGGTTCAGCGTCAGCAGAAACGTGCTAAAGGTGGCGATAAAGACGCTAAGTTTGAAGTGGAAGTATTAGAAAAAATGCGCCCCATTTTAGACGAAGCTAAAATGTTGCGTTCAATGGATTTATCGAAAGAAGAGCTGGAAGCGGTGGCTTATCTGAACTTCTTAACCTTAAAACCGACCATGTATATTGCTAACGTGGCGGAAGATGGTTTTGAAAATAACCCGCACTTAGATGCCGTTCGCGCCATTGCTGCGACAGAAAACGCTATCGTTGTTGCCGTATGTGCGGCGATTGAATCTGAACTGGCCGAGATGGAAATCGAGGAGCGCGATGAATTTATGGCGGATCTGGGTATCGAAGAACCAGGTTTAGATCGTGTGATCCGCGCAGGTTATGAATTACTGAATCTGCAAACCTATTTCACCGCAGGCGTGAAAGAAGTGCGTGCTTGGACTGTGCCAGTGGGTGCGAGTGCTCCGCAAGCGGCGGGTGTTATCCATACCGATTTTGAACGTGGTTTTATCCGTGCCCAAGTGATGGCATTTGATGACTTTATTGCCCACAAAGGTGAAGCTGGCGCGAAAGAAGCCGGTAAGTTACGCGTGGAAGGTAAAACCTATATCGTTAAAGATGGCGATGTGATGCATTTCCTGTTTAACGTATAACAAAGCTTATTCACGCTGTAAGTCTCGATAAATTAAGCTAAGTATGAGCAACAAGGTGTTATTTAGCACATCTGTTGCTCAGTTTGGTGAAGTAATAGCCGAACAGCTTAACCTAAGGGAAATAGCGAAAAAAAGCTGTTGACCTAGATACCTTGAATAAGCATAATACGCCCCGTTCCTCGCTGAGAGGGGCGCGTAATATCGATGTGGCAATGTAGCTCAGCTGGTTAGAGCACAGCACTCATAATGCTGGGGTCGCAGGTTCAAGTCCCGCCATTGCTACCATTTTATTTAAGATAAATTTCTTATATAAAATGAATCACGATTTTACTCTAGCATTGATTGCTAGCATCTCTTCACGATGTAAACATGAAACTGTGCGGGAATGGTGAAATTGGTAGACACGCCAGATTTAGGTTCTGGTGCCGCAAGGTGTGAGAGTTCAAGTCTCTCTTCCCGTACCATTTTTTAGATATATGAATTTAGAAACATCGGCGATAGCGGATGTTTGAAACAGAGTTAGTTGGGGTATCGCCAAGTGGTAAGGCACCGGGTTTTGATCTCGGCATTCCAAGGTTCGAATCCTTGTACCCCAGCCATTTTTTCTCAGTTTCCAAGTTGATTGGGGTATCGCCAAGTGGTAAGGCACCGGGTTTTGATCTCGGCATTCCAAGGTTCGAATCCTTGTACCCCAGCCATTGGCAATGTAGCTCAGCTGGTTAGAGCACAGCACTCATAATGCTGGGGTCGCAGGTTCAAGTCCCGCCATTGCTACCATATTTAACTCTGTTAAAGTGATTTATCAGAGAAAAATCCAAAAATGTTGAATAGACAATTTTGGTACATTTTGATGCGGGAATGGTGAAATTGGTAGACACGCCAGATTTAGGTTCTGGTGCCGCGAGGTGTGAGAGTTCAAGTCTCTCTTCCCGTACCATCAAAATGCAATCTTCGATAGAAGATTAAACACAGTTTATTGGGGTATCGCCAAGTGGTAAGGCACCGGGTTTTGATCTCGGCATCCCAAGGTTCGAATCCTTGTACCCCAGCCAAAAAGTTAAAAAGCCTGTCTTCGGACAGGCTTTTTGCTTTTTAACTTTTAACTATTTTCAGCTTAGCGTTATTTTGCTTTCAGTTTCCCTTCAATATTAGCCCTTCCAGCCTTTCCCTTGTCTCTATAATTCCCGTTGGTTGTGGCAATTCAGCTATTTTCAAAGTTAATCCACAGTGCCATTTGAGCTGGCACTGTGGTGATCCGTTTTATTGCTTTTTGACTTCAGGAGCAACGGGTGGCGATTTTATTTCTGCTGGATCCGCTGGAGCCGCTGGAGCCGCTGGAACGGCGACTTTTGCAGCTGCTTCAGTGATATTGATTGGCATTGCAGCATTCTTAATGACGGCATTCTCTGTGACCGCACTATCAATAACGGCACCTTGGGCCGCTTTAACATCACCTGTTGCAACGGCTTTGACTGCATCAGGTATTGCTAACTGTTGCTGTACTTGATTTGCGCCCGCTTCTAAGGCTTTTTGTTGTAACTTCTGTGGATCCGTATAGTCGGCTAATTCCTTCGGCCAACTTGGGACCCGTTTTTCTGCCTGATTACTGAATTGCTCAGAAATCACTAAGGGTGCACCGCCTTTCATCAGCATGACTGCCATTTGGTTGGTGTCTGAGTTCCAAACTAGACCCGCTTTTTCGGCCATTTCGGGGACCGGGGTGTAAGTTGACACTAAGTAGATGAGTGGACCTTCCTGTTGGATCTTGTCGGCCGTTTTGAGCAGGGACAGGGTGGTATCGTAATTTTTACCCAGCAATTCCTGCATACGGTTCTTGATGAGCGGTTGTTCGAATAATCCGACATCGTTCGGATCTAAACCGACAAGGGGTTTAAGCAAGGCCCACATGAGCTGGCCTTGAGGTGACATTAATAATAGTGGTGCAACACAGGCGTTGAGCATTAATGCGAGCCACACAATATGCAGGCAGCGCATTTTTTTGAGCAGAGATGTACTCAAGATGATATTTCCTTGGAAGTACCAGCAAGTCGCCGGCGGCGGATTGTAGCTGATTGGCATAAGGTAAACGAGAGGGGAGCAAAGTAAATTTTAAGCAAAAAAAATAGCCCAAATGTTGGATTTTATCCTTTTGAATTTGAAAGGTATTTACAGGTGATACAATAAATTATTTGCTGCTAATTTAATCGAGGGTAATGGTTTTTGAGTGCTAAAAACAGATTTACCCCTAAGTGCTTTATTTTTGGCACTTATTTTTCTTCTTACTTTTTAACTTCTTTTTCAGTATTGAATATGTAAAGTTTGTAAACTTTGTTCTGTTTGATAATCGATCTCATTTAATCTCGGCGCATTAAATTAGTTTAATGCAGCTCATTTCTCTCTTTAGCTGCATAGGGAAAGCAGACTCTGGAGGTATTTCTCTTCGGTTTGTTTTTGAGAGTGCATCATTGAAATTAAGAGTCAGTAAGTCGTCTTTGTCCTTTGCCCGCATTATTCATGTTTATGTGTCTATGGCTTTATTGTTGCTGATGCTGTTTTTTGCGGTGACAGGTATAACGTTAAATCATCCTAATTGGTTTTCTCAAGCTGATCAGGAACCTAAGCGGGAGCAAGTGCCAATCCCCGCCTATTTGTTACCCGTTAATGCCCAAGACTCACAATGGCGTCTGGCTGCGGGTCATTGGTTGAAAAGTGAATGGGCTATGGATATGGCGAGCGCCGATATCGATGAAGATGAAATTAGTTTAGTCAGCAAAGGGCCCGGCACTTACCGCAGCCTGACATTGGACTTACTCGACGGACAAGCCTATGTCGAAACCTTAGATTACGGTGTCGTTGCCGTAGTGAATGATTTGCATAAGGGCCGTAACACAGGCACAGCTTGGGCTTGGATACTCGATCTCAGCGCTGTGCTTATCATTTTATTTTCGCTCACTGGGGCTTATTTGTTGCTGCCTCAAACCAAGCGCCTCAAAAAGTCATTGTTATACATGGTACTCGTCAGCAGTAGTTGCGGGCTTGTGTATGTTTATTTTGTTCCATAAGGAGTGTAGGCCGAGTATGCGTCATCTTATTCGCACCATTGCGGTGAGTGCTTTGTTTGTCAGTTCTGTGGCGTTTGCGACGCCTAAAATGACAGTCGATTTAACCTTGCCTGAAATTACCGAAGGGCAATATCACAGACCTTATGTGGCCGTATGGGTTGAGGATGCCAAGGGGCAAACGGTTAAAACCTTAAGCCTTTGGGTATGGGATGAAGGCCATAAATGGTTGAAAGATATCCGTCGTTGGTGGCGTAAAGCCGGACGCGAAGATATGAGTTTTGTTGACGGAATAGCATCTGCGACACGTCCCGCGGGTCATTACAAAATCGATTGGGATTTAAGAGATGAGGCGGGAAAAGTGCTTGAACCAGCCACTTACACTGTATTTATTGAAGTGGTGCGTGAACACGGTGGTCGCGATCTTGTACGACAAAATATCGATTTAGCTGCGGGAGATTTCTCTGTGCAGTTGCCCGCCACGACAGAAACTGGCGTTATCGACATACGCTTAAGCGGCATGGCTCATTGAGTCAATCCATTACATATTTAGCCCGTCTATTAATTGTTAAACTTAAGGAAAAGGTATGAAATTACGTCTTATTGCATTACTTGGCACACTTTGTATTAGCCCATTGGCAAGTAGCCACGACAGATGGATTTTACCTAGCCACTTCAACGTTTCGGCTGAAAGTGAAGAAATTGTGTGGATTACCTCAGATGTGTCTGCCAGCAATCAAGTGTTTATGATGGATAAACCTTTTAGTGCCAGTGATGTGCGTGTATTACAGCCAAATGGAAAACCAACGTCTCCAAGTTCAAGTTACACGGGCGGACGTAAGTCGGTGTTTGATGTACAACTGATGCAAGATGGCACTTATAAGTTTGAAAAAGAAGTTTCACCTCGTTATTTTTCTCAGTATAAAGTTAAAGGAAAAGAAGGGGTTGTACGCAGCCGTATGGATAAAAAAGCCACAACTGCTGCTATGCCAAAGGGAGCCTATGAACTTGAAAGTTCTTTAAATGTGTCGCGGGTTGAAACCTATGTCACACGTAATAAGCCAACTGAGGAAGTGTTAAAGCCTAAGGGGGAATATTTAGAACTAGTGCCTGTGACTCATCCTGCAGATATTGTTGAGAACGAAGCTGCTACCCTGCAATTTGTTTTCGATGGTAAGCCCGTTGAAGGCGTTAAAGTCGCCATTATGAAAGACGGTAGCTTATATCGTAACAAACCAGAGGAAATCGAATTTACCTCAGATAAAGACGGTAAAGTTTCAATGATCTTACCTTCAGCAGGACGTTATCTCTTACATGCGGCAATTGAGCGCCCTAATTCAGATAAATCCCTTGCTGATAAAACGGTTAGCGAAATCTTTTTGACCTTTGAGGCTGGGCTTGAATAAGTGAGTTAACCTCTAATTTGAGGTTTTTGCTTTGAGTCCTAATGCCCACGGTCTAAATGGCGAGTGGGCATTTTTGTATTCATTTCGTACTAAAACGTGTGCGAAATTTCCTTAGGTATACAGATTTGAATTTGATTACTGGTAACTCTGCTTAAGGTTGGGTAAGCTGCGTCAATGCATTGTTCTTGGTGCATCAAAAGCGCATAACGATTAGAATAGCGCAATTCCACCCTCATTTGACTGTGTTGACCTTAGCGTTGGCACGGGTTGCTTTTGTTTTAAAGGAGACGAAAGAAGTTATGACTAAGGTTCCTATGACAGTTGTCGGTGCAGAGCAGCTGCGTAAAGAGTTAGATATTCTCAAGTTTGACCGTCGCCCTAAAATCACTGAAGCAATTGCTTCAGCGAGAGAGTTAGGCGACTTGAAAGAAAACGCGGAATACCATGCGGCTCGTGAGGAACAAGGTATTTGTGAAGCACGTATCCGTGATATTGAGGGTAAGTTATCTAACGCGCAAATTATCGACGTCACTAAGATGGTGAATAACGGTCGTATCATTTTTGGCGCCACTGTGACTATTTTAAATCTTGATACCGATGTCGAAGTGACTTATCGCATAGTCGGCGATGACGAAGCGAATATTAAAGAAAACCTGATTTCAGTGAATTCACCAATAGCTCGTGGCTTAGTCGGCAAAAATGAAGGTGATGAAGTATCTATTACTACGCCAGGTGGTATGACAGATTACGAAATCATCTCAGTACAGTATTTATAATCTGCTTATAATACTTTGCTTATAGTGTTGTGAGCGTGACTCATGCGATATCGCTAAAACCGTCCTAGGGCGGTTTTTTTGTTATCCGCGAATTAAGTTTGTTTACGGCTTGAGTTTAGGGCTCGAATTTAGGGCTTTAGCCAAGGATATCGATCGCGCTTCAGCGTTGAATTCGGGGTAAGATGGACAAAGTTTAATTTGTCTCTTTGTAGGTTTTTACCTAAGCTGCCATCCTAGCAAAATCAACATTGGCCAAATGTGTATTTTGTTTTTTTGCGCGAGTTTCACTTTATGGACCCACAGTTAAGCATCAAAAGCGAACAGTGAATAGGTTCATCTTTAGTTTGATAACGTTTTATAAGAGGGCACGCTTTGGTCAAACATTGGCGTACAGGATTGATGTTAGTTTGCGTGGCGATCATGTTGATTGCGCACTCGGCTAGCTATGCGCCAAAACCCTCAGTACAGCGCAGTGATGCAGCTCGCCATTATGCTCAGATGCATACTGTGAGTCTTGATAGCTCTACTCCCCATGCAAAGCGAAGCGCTGAGCCTCAAAGCTTACCCGATGCCGATGTTATCGCCCAATCTAATGCACAGTCTGATGCGCAAACCGTTGAAAGCTGCGGCTCACCGAATAGTCATGATACCGATCTAGTCAGTTCAGACTCAGAATTAGAATCACAGCCAGCACCTTGTCCGAGTTCTGACTATGTGAGTCATTCAGATGACTTAGATTTTGCCCCGATAAATTCGCCGCGATTTATCAGTCTTGCCCAGCACGATGTGCGTGAGGTCAAGCCAGTATATGTACTCGCTGTAGACTTTACTGCCGAACCGACATCCAATGTCGTTGAACCCACCGATCTTGATATCACATCAGATTGGACGCTTTCTGCTGTTTCTTCCCCCGCCCGAATTTCGGGTTGGAAAGTCTCAAATCTTCAATATCGATTTAGCCAACAAGCCGCTTAGCTCGCCTATTTAGGCATGACGTTGATAGGAGCCTAATCTTATCGATTTTTCATGCTGTTGCCTTTTTGTACTCACCGAAACTTTTTATAGCTGCTTAAGTAAGCAGTGATGATTTGAGCCTTACGAGCTTAGCCGCTGGTACTCAATCATGTGTTTCGGACTGATATCAATATGTTCGCTTAGCGATTTGATTCAAATGCTGAGCGTTAAATAGCGAGTTAATCCCATGGAAAGAAAACCCAATCAACGGCTGCTAAATCACTATTCAGCTTGGAAATACTTAGTGCTTATCGTCACTATTATCGTGATGCTATTCAGTGCTTTGCCGACATTTTACGGTGAGGATGCTGCGGTGCAGGTGGGCGCGAAGGCGGGGTTAACGCTCACACCTATTGCCCTTCGAGATAAGCTGCAAGCTGAAGGCGTGACGGTCAAACGTATCGACCAAAAAAATGGTGAAACCTTAATTGTCCTCGATGCGGATAACCAACAAACCTTAGTCAAAACTTTAGTCTCTTCTATGGTCGCAGAGCCAAAAGAATTGACTTTATCCCTTGCCAGTGCGGCGCCAAGTTGGTTACAAAACTTAGGCTTTCAGCCGATTAAACTCGGGCTCGACTTGCGCGGTGGCGTACAGTTCTTACTCGATGTTGATATTGATCCTGTTTATCAAACTCAGGCCGAGACGCTTGTTGATTCGCTACGTCAATTCATCCGTGAACAGAAAATTCGTGGTGCTAGCGTGCATTTGGACCAAAGTCATCAGTTAAACATGACGTTGCCCGATAATGACGCCCGTGCTGCCGTGCGTCAAATGATGAAAGAGTCCTATCCTAATTGGCAGCTATCCAATGCTGATGGCGCGGGTTTACTGATTAAGTTGAGCCAAGAAGAGCAAACGAAACTGCGTAACTTGACAGTGCAGCAAAACTTACAAGTGATGCGCAGCCGTATTGAAGAACTCGGTATCACTGAAGCTTTAGTGCAGCGTCAAGGGGAGCATCGAATTCGGATTGAATTGCCTGGAGTACAAGATCCTGCCGCTGCCAAGAATGTTATCGGTGCTACGGCGAGTTTGGCCTTTTTCGAGGTTAAAGAGTCTGGCTCCGTTAATGCTATGGTACTCAATGACAAGTCTGGTAAGCCTATTTATGTGAGCCGCACACCAGTACTGGGTGGCGATCATATTGTCGATGCGAGGGCGAGTTTAGGCGAGATGGGCATGGCGGAGGTGAACATTAACCTTGACCGTGTGGGCGGGCAGAAAATGTCTGACTTTTCCCGTACCAATATCGGCAAACCTATGGCGACGTCTTACAGTGAATACAGCCGTGATGAGCAAGGTAAGGCAAAGCAAACACAAGAGATTATCAGTGTTGCGACTATTCAATCCCAACTTGGAGATCGTTTTCGCATTACGGGGGCAGGCTCCTATCAAGAAGCACAACAATTAGCTCTGTTACTGCGAGCTGGCTCTATGACGGCGCCAGTGACTATTGTTGAAGAGCGCACTATTGGCCCGACTCTGGGTGCTGAAAACATTGAAAACGGTTTTGCTGCCCTTGGTTTAGGGATGGGGATCACCTTGCTGTTTATGGCGCTTTGGTATCGCCGTCTCGGTTGGGTGGCGAATATAGCGCTGATCTCCAATATGGTGATCCTGTTTGGTTTACTGGCGCTTATCCCTGGCGCTGTGTTGACCTTACCTGGTATTGCGGGTTTGGTGTTAACCGTCGGTATGGCGGTCGATACCAACGTACTGATTTTCGAACGAATAAAAGATAAGTTAAAGGAAGGTCGCAGTTTTGCGCTGGCAATTGATACGGGGTTTGATAGCGCGTTTTCTACCATTTTCGACGCCAACTTCACCACTATGATTACTGCAGTGGTGCTTTACTCCATAGGTAATGGTCCAATCCAAGGTTTTGCCTTGACCTTAGGTCTAGGTCTATTGACCAGCATGTTTACCGGTATCTTTGCTTCAAGGGCCTTGATCAACTTAGTTTATGGACGTGATGCTAGCCGTCATGTGAAGGTATAATCATGAAAAATATTAATCTAACTAAATGGCGTTATGTTTCGAGTGCTATCTCAATTTTGTTGATGCTAGTGTCATTAACCATCATCGGCGTGAAAGGTTTTAACTGGGGCTTAGATTTTACTGGCGGTGTCGTCACCGAAGTGCAGATCGATAGAAAAATTACCAGCAGTGAATTGCAACCTTTACTTAATGCCGCTTATCAGCAAGAGGTGAGTGTAGTCTCCGCCAGTGAGCCGGGACGTTGGGTGTTGCGCTATTCCGATATAAAGAGTGCCGATACAGAGCAAGGTAATATCGATATTCAGCAGGTATTAGCGCCGCTTAACTCTGAAGTGCAAGTGCTTAACAGCAGTGTTGTCGGGCCGCAGATTGGTCAAGAATTGGCAGAGCAGGGCGGTTTGGCGCTGTTAGTCGCTATGCTGGCGATATTAGGTTATTTAAGTTATCGCTTCGAATGGCGACTCGCATCGGGTGCCCTATTCGCTTTAGTGCATGACGTAGTGTTCGTGCTGGCATTTTTCGCCTTGACTCAGATGGAGTTTAATTTAACGATACTTGCGGCTGTGCTGGCGATTTTAGGTTATTCCTTAAACGATTCGATCATTATCGCTGACCGTATTCGTGAATTATTGATTGCTAAGCCAAAGCTTGCGATTCAAGACATTAACAACCAAGCAATTGTGGCGACGTTTTCTCGCACTATGGTGACATCAGGGACAACCTTAATGACGGTCGGTGCGCTGTGGATCATGGGCGGTGGGCCGCTGGAAGGATTTTCGATTGCAATGTTTATCGGTATATTAACCGGCACATTCTCTTCTATTTCAGTTGGTACCTCATTGCCTGAGTTATTAGGCTTAACGCCAGAGCATTATAAGGAACAAGTGATTTCTGAAACACCTTAGGGCTATGCTAATCGCTTAAATTAACAGCGAAAACAAAAAGGCCACTCGATTGAATGGCCTTTTTGTTAACACGATAAAATCAAGAAAAATTACTTTGCCTTTGGCAAAGCAATTTTCATTTCTGGTGATTGACGATAAATCACCAGAATATGACCAATAAGTTGCACTTTTGCGGATTGAGTTTCACGTACTATGGCATCAACGATGGCATTTTTTAGCTCTCTGTCGGCAGAGGCTACTTTCACTTTAATCAGTTCATGATAAGCGAGTGCGCTTTCAATTTCAGCGAGTACGCCTTCAGTCAATCCATTGGCACCAAGCAGCACCACTGGCTTTAGCGGATGCGCTAGACCTTTTAAATGCTGTTTTTGTTTGGTTGTTAAGTTCATTTCTACCAACTTTTGCTGAGTTACTGTTGAAAAACGGCTATTCTACCCTTATATAGCCTTTGTGTAACTCTCAATTGTTGCGGATTTTAAATGTCAGGTATAAAACGTACGGCCAGTTCTAATCGCTGGATGCTAGAACACTTTGATGATCACTATGTCAAACTCGCCCAAAAAATGGGCTTGCGATCTCGCGCTGCGTTTAAGCTTGAGGAGATCCAGCAAAAGGATCAACTGATCCGCCCAGGCATGACTGTGGTTGATCTCGGTGCCGCTCCGGGAGGTTGGTCTCAAGTGGCAGTTAAATTAGCGGGAGATAGAGGTAAAGTCATCGCCTGTGACATTTTGCCTATGGATCCCATCGTCGGCGTCGATTTTTTGCAAGGGGATTTTCGTGAAGATAAAGTCCTTCAAGCATTACTTACTCGCGTCGGTGATGCTAAAGTTGACGTTGTGTTGTCTGATATGGCACCCAACATGAGTGGTTCAGATAGTGTTGATCAGCCCCGTGCCATGTATTTAGTGGAATTGGCGTTAGATATGTGCCATCAAGTATTGGCTCCTAATGGCTGTTTTGCGGTAAAAGTCTTTCAGGGGGAGGGCTTTGACGAATACATGAAAGCGGTAAAAGCAGTGTTTAAAGTCGTTAAAACACGTAAACCAGACTCTTCACGGGCTCGTTCCCGCGAAGTCTATCTTGTGGCGACAGGGTACAAGTTGTAGTAACCTAGCGTTAATAATCGCAAGACTTAATGAGGTCTAGTAATTTGAGTGACATGGCAAAAAATCTAATACTCTGGGTTGTCATCGCCGTTGTGCTGATGTCAGTGTTTCAGGGTTACTCCCCCTCTTCTTCGTCATCGCAGAAGATGGATTATTCTACCTTCTTAGATAATGTCCGTGATGGACAGGTCGCAACTGTTGAAGTTAAGAGCGACCAACGTACTATTGAAGGTGCTAAACGAACTGGTGAAAAATTCACTACTATCATGCCGTTATATGACCAAGATTTAATTAATGATCTTGATCGTAAAGGCATCACTATGAAGGGCCAAGAAGCCGAAGAGTCAGGGTTCCTTACCCAAATCTTCATCTCTTGGTTCCCAATGTTATTGCTTATCGGGGTATGGATTTTCTTCATGCGCCAGATGCAAGGCGGCGGTGGCAAAGGCGCTATGTCCTTTGGTAAGAGCAAAGCCAAGCTGATGAGCGAAGATCAGATCAAAACTACTTTTGCCGATGTTGCCGGTTGTGATGAAGCAAAAGAAGAAGTGAAAGAGCTGGTTGATTACCTGCGTGACCCCACTAAATTCCAAAAATTGGGCGGCCGAATTCCAACGGGCGTACTGATGGTGGGTCCTCCAGGTACAGGTAAAACTTTGCTGGCGAAAGCCATTGCGGGTGAATCTAAAGTCCCTTTCTTCACTATTTCAGGTTCTGATTTCGTGGAAATGTTTGTTGGTGTCGGTGCATCCCGTGTGCGTGACATGTTTGAACAAGCGAAAAAATCTGCACCTTGTATTATCTTCATCGATGAAATCGATGCTGTCGGTCGTCAACGTGGCGCGGGTTTAGGTGGTGGTCATGATGAACGTGAGCAAACACTGAACCAAATGCTGGTTGAGATGGATGGCTTCGAAGGTAATGAAGGCGTTATTGTTATCGCGGCAACTAACCGTCCAGACGTACTCGATTCTGCGTTATTACGTCCGGGTCGTTTTGACCGTCAAGTGGTCGTTGGCTTACCAGACGTTCGTGGTCGTGAGCAGATTTTGAAAGTGCATATGCGTAAAGTACCGCTTTCTGAAGATGTGAAGGCAAGTGTGATTGCCCGTGGTACGCCAGGTTTCTCGGGTGCTGATTTAGCTAACTTAGTGAACGAAGCTGCCCTGTTTGCGGCTCGCGGAAATCGCCGAGTTGTAGGCATGGAAGAATTTGAGCGTGCAAAAGATAAAATCATGATGGGTGCTGAGCGCCGCTCTATGGTGATGTCTGAAGCCGAAAAAGAAATGACTGCTTACCATGAAGCGGGCCATGCGATTGTGGGTTGTTTAGTGCCAGAGCACGATCCTGTGCACAAGGTGACTATCATTCCTCGCGGCCGTGCGCTGGGTGTCACTTTCTTCTTACCTGAAGCTGACTCAGTGAGCCAGAGCCGTCGTAAGTTAGAAAGCCAAATTTCGGTCGCCTACGGTGGTCGTTTAGCAGAAGAGCTTATCTACGGTACTGAGAAAGTGTCGACTGGTGCATCACAGGACATCAAATACGCGACATCTATTGCGCGTAACATGGTGACTCAGTGGGGCTTCTCGGACAAGTTAGGTCCATTGCTGTATGCAGAAGAAGATGGTGAAGTCTTCTTAGGTCGCAGCATGGGTAAAGCCAAAGCGATGTCCGATGAAACTGCAACCATTATCGATGCTGAAGTAAAAGTCTTTATCGACAAAAACTACGCTAGAGCGAGACAGATATTGACGGATAACCTCGATATTCTGCACTCAATGAAAGAAGCTTTAATGAAGTATGAAACCATTGATTCACTTCAAATTGACGATTTAATGAAACGTCGTGAAGTGCGTCACCCTGCTGATTGGCAAGTAGATGACAGTGGTTCTAACGATAAAGGCAATGGTCATGGTGAACCAGCAGCGAAAGCTGAAGACAGTGTGACTGCTCCTGCTGAGCCAGAACTGAAAGATCCTGATGAATCTCCAGCTAAGTAATGTGTTGTGAAACCAAAGAAAACCCCGTAAAGGGGTTTTCTTGTTTTACCTTGTTAGCAATTTGACTGCGCTGTCATTGATACTCTCTGCCACCATTGATATTTATCTTCTGACATTGGTCTTTTCAGATAAAAAATGAAGGCTTGAAATTAATGACGCCAGTTATGCCAGTGAGTAAAATCGTAAGTGTTCGTATTACAGGAGTAAATGCGTGTTTGAACTGATTGCTGGCACTAAACGCCTCGCGTTATCTTCACCCATTGTGATGGGGATTCTTAATGTCACTCCCGATTCTTTTTCCGACGGTGGCCAATATTCTTCCTATGAGCTTGCTTGTCAGCATGCCGATGACATGGTGGCTCAAGGTGCGGGAATGATAGACATTGGCGGTGAGTCGACAAGACCTGGCGCCGCCGAGGTGAGCTTAGCCGATGAACTTGCGCGGGTGATCCCGTTGGTGAAATATGTTGCGGCGCACCATGATGTGTGGATTTCGGTCGATACCAGTAAACCTGAAGTCATGCGTCAAGCTGTTGCTGCGGGCGCACATTTGATTAACGATGTGCGTGCCCTGATGGAGCCTGGTGCGCTTCAAGCTGCTGCAGAGTTGCAAGTCCCCATATGCTTAATGCATATGCAAGGCGAACCCAAAAGCATGCAATTTTCACCGACTTACCATAATGTTATTGAAGAAGTTTCTGCCTTTTTAACTGAGCGGATTGAAGCTTGCTTGCGAGCAGGAATCCCCCGTGAATTATTAATACTCGATCCGGGATTTGGTTTTGGTAAAAGCTTAGAACATAACTATGAATTACTGGCGAAGCTCGACTGTTTTGCCCAGTTTGATTTACCGATATTGATAGGATTGTCTCGTAAGAGCATGATAGGAAACCTCTTAGCAAAACCGACCTCAGAACGTCTTGCTGGGAGCCTTGCTGGCGCTATGATAGCGGCCCAAAAGGGCGCTCATATCATTCGTGTGCATGATGTTACTGAAACTGTGGATATGCTCAAGGTGTTACAAGCGACACAAGCGTATTTTTAAGCATCGTTATGCTCTCGTTAAGCATTTAATTAATATTATGATCCCAAATCATTGGGACACATTTGAGTTTGTGGAGCGATATGAAAGAACGTAAATTTTTTGGAACTGACGGTATTCGGGGAAAAGTCGGTTCAGGTCAAATGACGCCTGAGCTCGCGCTTAAGTTAGGTTGGGCGGCGGGGCGCGTGTTATCCCGCAGTGGTACCAAAAAGGTGATTATAGGTAAAGATACCCGTATTTCGGGCTATATGTTTGAGTCAGCATTAGAAGCTGGCCTTTCTGCTGCAGGCCTTAATGTGATGTTAATGGGACCTATGCCAACGCCAGCAGTAGCCTATTTGACGCGCACGTTTCGCGCCGAAGCTGGGGTGGTGATCAGCGCGTCACACAATCCGTATTACGATAATGGTATTAAGTTTTTTTCCACCGACGGCAGTAAGTTAGACGATAACCTAGAGCTAGAAATTGAAGCCGAGCTTGAAAAGCCCCTCGTTTGTGTTGAATCGCATCTATTGGGGAAGGTATCGCGTATTGAAGATGCCCGTGGCCGTTATATTGAGTATTGTAAAGGTAATTTTCCTGCAGAACACACGTTAACTGGGCTAAAAATTGTGGTTGATTGTGCCCATGGCGCAACTTATCACATAGCGCCAGCAGTGTTTCGTGAGTTAGGCGCCGAGGTGATTGCCATTGGTGATAAACCCAACGGGATGAACATCAATGATAAAGTGGGCGCGACGTCCATGGGCAAAATTTGTGAAACCGTTCTAGCCGAAAGTGCCGATTTAGGCATCGCACTCGACGGTGACGGTGACCGTATTATGATGGTCAACAGCAAAGGCGAAGTGATCGACGGCGATCAAATTTTATATATTCTGGCCTGTGATGCGAAATCCCGTGGCGTATTACGCGGTGGTGTAGTTGGTACGTTAATGTCAAACCTTGGGCTTGATCTCGCCTTGCAAGCATTAGACATCCCCTTTGCGCGTTCGAAAGTGGGCGACCGTTATGTGATGGAACTACTTAAAGAACTCGATTGGCGCATCGGCGGTGAAAATTCAGGGCATATCCTCAATCTTGATCACGGCACAACTGGTGATGGCATAGTTGCGGGGATTTTAGTGTTAGCGGCTATGCGTCGTCAGAATGCCACGCTAGAAGAACTGACTTCTGCGATGGAAATGTTGCCGCAGGTGTTAGTCAATGTGCGCTTTGAAGGCGAGCACGACCCTCTTAAGTCAGATAAAGTTAAAGCGGCGCAGGCACAGGTTGAATCTCAACTGGGCGCGCGTGGCCGAGTATTATTACGTAAGTCAGGTACTGAACCTTTGATCCGTGTCATGGTTGAAGGTGACGATCATAGTGCAGTATTGGCGCACGCAAATTTGATTGCGGATGCGGTAAAATCGGCAAGCTAATATTTGCTAATTTTGTAATGAGTGCGGCTGATACCAATTTAAAATTAAGGTGTTAGCTGCACAAATGAACAGAAAACAGCTTTGGCGTGTAAAAAATAAGCATTCCAACCTGATATCTGAAAAAATTCGAATTTAGCTATTGTAACTTAATAAGTGGTTCGCTATTATTCACGCCGCTTTCAGAGGAGACAGTGATGGCACTCAGACGTCCTATGGTAGCTGGCAATTGGAAGATGAACGGCAGTGCGGCATTAGCCCAAGAGTTGTTCAAAAAATTTGCCTCTAAGCTCCAAAATGATTCAGCTGAAGTGGTTTTATGCCCGCCTTCTATCTATCTAGAGAGCGTTAGGCAACTGCTAGAAGCAAACAAGGAAGCGTTAGACGGTTCACTTGTTAGGATGGGCGCACAAAACCTAAGTCAACATGACTTTGGCGCTTATACCGGAGAAGTTTCAGGTCAGATGCTCAAAGATTCAGGATGTCGATATGTAATTATCGGGCATTCAGAACGTCGCCGTATGTACGGAGAGACGAGTAATATCGTAGCGGAGAAATTCGCCGCTGCACAAAAGCATGGCTTAACTCCAATTTTATGTGTGGGTGAGTCAGGTCCAGCACGTGAAGCAAGACGCACCTTTGAGGTGATTGCTGAAGAGTTGGATATAGTGATCCAGAAAAATGGCACTATGGCTTTTGATAACGCTATTATCGCCTACGAGCCGCTTTGGGCTGTAGGAACAGGTAAAAGTGCTACACCAGAGCAGGCACAAGAAGTTCATGCGTTTATTCGCAAACGCCTCTCTGAAGTGTCTCCGTTTATCGGAGAAAATATCAGGATTCTCTACGGTGGTAGTGTGACACCGAGTAATGCTGCAGATTTATTTGCCCAACCTGATGTTGATGGTGGACTGATTGGCGGTGCTAGCTTAAACTCTAGCGAGTTTTTAAGTCTGTGTACCATAGCGATGAGCGCATAATATGTATGAAGTTCTAGTAGTTATTTACTTGTTGGTTGCATTAGGTCTAATAGGCTTAGTATTAATTCAGCAAGGTAAGGGAGCTGACATGGGGGCCTCTTTTGGCGCCGGTGCATCAGGTACTCTTTTTGGTTCAAGCGGTTCAGGTAATTTCCTGACACGCAGTACGGCGATTCTTGCCATTGCGTTTTTCACTTTAAGTCTGCTTATTGGTAATTTAAGTGCAAACCACGCAAAAAATGAAGATTCATGGAAAGATTTAGGTTCAGACACTGAACAGGTTACCCAACCAGTTGAGCAAGGAACCCAAAAGTCAGAAACGAAAATTCCTGACTAGTAAAAGGTGTCGCCGAGGTGGCGAAATTGGTAGACGCGCAGCCTTGAGGTGGCTGTGACCTAACGGTCGTGCGGGTTCAAGTCCCGCTCTCGGCACCAAATATAACTAAGATAGACGAGATAAGTTCTCTCTTAGTTATTGCAAGAAATGACGATAGTCAATATACTTGCACACAGTTGACGCGGGGTGGAGCAGCATGGTAGCTCGTCGGGCTCATAACCCGAAGGTCGTCGGTTCAAATCCGGCCCCCGCAACCAGCTCCTAGTAACGAATAGTTTTTGAATTCGTTATGGTTTACAGGTTCTTGAAATTAATGACCTCGTGATTACGGGGTTTTTTGTTATCTGGGACTTTTAAATTTGTCGCATGCTTCGTATGTGGCGTTGTACTAGGGCTATTAAGCCCTTTTTTGTTTTTTCGGGGGTCAATCTTGGCAACGTTAGAATTCAGACTGGCAGAAATGCTCAAAGTACCTGTGGAAGCATTAGGCTTTCAGCTGTGGGGCATTGAATATGTTCAAGCGGGTAAGCATTCCACACTGCGAGTGTTCATTGATGGTGAGAATGGTATCAATATTGAAGATTGTGCCAATGCAAGTCGCCAAGTCAGTGCTGTACTCGATGTTGAAGATCCTATTTCTACAGAATATACCCTAGAGGTTTCTTCGCCAGGCGTAGATAGACCCTTATTTACTGCTGAGCAGTACGCGGGCTATGTAGGCGAGGATGTAAAGCTTCAATTGACTATGCCGGTTGACGGCAGTCGTAATTTAAAAGGCGCCATCACTGCGGTCGACGGGCAAATGCTCTCGCTGAAAGTGAATGGTAAAGAGTTAGTTGTCGCATTGGATAATATCCGCAAAGGCAACTTAATCGCTAAGTTTTGATGGTTTCAAGGTGAACGAGGCAAGACGAGATGAATAAAGAGATTCTGCTAGTCGCTGAGGCGGTTTCAAATGAAAAGGCCGTTCCACGCGAGAAAATTTTTGAAGCGCTAGAGATTGCTCTGGCCACAGCAACCAAGAAAAAGTACGAAGGTGATATTGACGTTCGTGTTGCTATCGATCGTAAAACCGGTGGTTATGATACTTTCCGTCGTTGGATGGTAGTTGATGACCACGGTGAAGCGTTAGAAAACCCTTATCGTGAAATCACTTTAGAAGCGGCACGTTACGAAAATCCGGACATCCAGCCTGGCGAGTTTATCGAAGACGATATCGAGTCAGTGGTGTTTGACCGTATTACCACTCAAACCGCTAAGCAAGTGATCGTACAGAAAGTACGTGAAGCTGAACGTGCGCAAGTGGTTGAGCAGTTCCAAGATCAAGAAGGTGAGTTAATCACTGGTGTGGTCAAAAAAGCAACTCGCGAGAGCGTAGTGGTTGACTTAGGTAATAACGCTGACGGCGTATTGTTCCGTGAAGACTTAATTTCACGCGAATCTTTCCGCCCTGGTGACCGTGTGCGTGCATTATTGTACTCAGTACGTCCAGAAGCTCGTGGTGCACAGTTATTCTTAAGCCGTACTAAACCTGAAATGCTGATCGAGCTTTTCCGTGTTGAAGTGCCTGAAATCGCTGACGAACTGATTGAAATAATGGGCGCTGCTCGTGATCCAGGCGCTCGCGCTAAGATCGCCGTTAAGTCGAATGATCGCCGTATCGATCCTATCGGTGCGTGTGTGGGTATGCGCGGTGCGCGTGTACAAGCCGTTTCGAATGAACTGGGTGGCGAACGTGTTGATATCGTGTTGTGGGATGATAATCCAGCACAATACGTGATCAATGCCATGGCGCCAGCCGATGTTGCCTCTATCATAGTCGACGAAGATAACCATTCTATGGATATCGCTGTTGAAGCCGATAGTTTGGCACAAGCCATTGGACGTAATGGCCAGAACGTACGTTTAGCAACACAACTAACTGGTTGGGTTCTGAACGTTATGACAGTGGAAGATATGAATAAGAAACATCAGGCAGAAAGTGCCAAGGTGGTTGATTTATTTGTTAACTCACTGGATGTCGATGAAGATTTTGCACAAGTACTGGCAGATGAGGGCTTTACGTCGCTCGAAGAAGTTGCCTATGTGCCTGTGTCTGAACTATTGGCGATTGACGGTTTTGACGAAGATCTCGTCGAAGCTTTACGTGAACGTGCAAAAGCGGCGATCTCAACTCGAGCTCTCGCTACTGAAGAAGCACTGGATGGTGTGGAGCCAAGTGAAGAGTTGCTAGCACTTGAAGGTGTTGAAAGACACTTAGCCTATGTTTTCGCTAGCAAAGGTATTGTGACTCTAGAAGACTTGGCTGAACAAGGCATTGATGATTTGATCGAAATTGAAGAATTGACAGAAGAAAAAGCAGGTGAGCTCATCATGGCAGCCCGCAATATCTGTTGGTTTGGCGAAGAAGCATAAGTCGATCAACAGGGGGATTTAACTGATGGCAGATACTACCGTAGAGAAATTGGCCACGGAAGTGGGTAAAAGTGTTGAACGTCTGATTGAGCAATTCTCTCAGGCTGGAATTAAGAAAGGCCAAGCTGATAAAGTGACTGAAGCTGAAAAGCAGCAGTTACTGGATTATCTGAAAAAGCAGCACGGTGGCGAAAATGCGCCAACGAAAATGACGCTGCAGCGTAAAACCGTATCGACCCTAAGTGTGGCCGGTAATGGTGGTCAATCTAAAGATGTTAAAGTTGAAGTTCGTAAAACACGAACTTTCGTTAAGCGTGATGCTAATGAGGCTACTCTGAAGGCTGAAGAAGAAGCGAAAGCCGAAGCAGAAGCTTTGGCAAAAGCAAAGGCCGAAGCAGAAGCTGCTGCGGCAGCAAAAGTGAAAGCTGAAGCAGATGCTAAGGCAAAAGTGGAAGCAGAAGCCAAGGCGAAAGCTAAAGCAGCAGCCGAAGTGAAAGTGGTTAAAGATATGTCACCAGAAGCAGAAGCGGCTCGTCTAGAAGCTGAACGTTTGAAAGCGGCGCAAGAAGCGGCAACCAAACGTAAGCAAGACGAAGAAGCGGCTAAAGCGGCAGAAACTGCTCGCTTACTCGCTGAAGAACATTCTAAGCGCTGGGCCGAAGAAGAGCGCCAACGTTTAGAAGCTGAGAAAAACGGTGATCATCACATCACGACATCTAAAGTAGCTCGTGCTGCTGAAGATACTTCTGATCTGGATGAAGAAAAACGCGGACGTCGTGCTCGTAACAAGAGCAACGCGAAAAAACGTGGCGGCAAAGATGCCCGTGACGGCCGTGAAAAACACATGCGTAACCGCAGTACTGCACCTGAGTCTATGGCGCATGGCTTCAATAAGCCTGTGGCAGCAGTGAGCCGTGATGTGCGTATCGGTGAAACTGTTACTGTTTCTGAACTTGCGCATTTAATGGCAGTGAAAGCGACTGAAATCATCAAACAGATGATGAAAATGGGTTCTATGGTCACGATCAACCAAGTGTTAGATCAAGAGACTGCCCAGCTAGTTGCTGAAGAAATGGGTCATAAAGTTGTGCTTATCCGTGAAAACGAGCTTGAGCACCAAGTGCTACAAGACCGTGATGATGAAGATGGCATTAAGCTAGAATCTCGTGCACCAGTTGTGACTATCATGGGTCACGTTGACCACGGTAAGACTTCGTTACTCGACTACATTCGCCGCGCTAAAGTGGCTGCTGGCGAAGCCGGTGGTATTACTCAGCATATCGGTGCATACCATGTTGAAACTGAAAATGGCATGATCACTTTCCTTGATACTCCTGGTCACGCCGCGTTTACCGCAATGCGTGCCCGTGGTGCCAAGGCAACGGATATTGTTGTACTAGTTGTTGCTGCCGATGACGGTGTAATGCCGCAAACAATCGAAGCTATTCAACATGCTAAAGCTGGTAACGTGCCATTAATCGTGGCTGTGAACAAGATGGATAAACCGGAAGCGGATATCGATCGCGTTAAGAGCGAATTGTCACAACACGGTGTTATGTCTGAAGATTGGGGTGGAGACAACATGTTTGCCTTCGTTTCAGCTAAGACAGGTGAAGGCGTTGACGAACTGTTAGAAGGTATCTTACTGCAAGCTGAAGTTCTCGAACTGAAAGCGGTACGTGATGGTATGGCTGCCGGTGTGGTCATTGAATCACAATTGGACAAAGGTCGCGGCCCTGTGGCTACGATTCTGGTTCAAGAAGGTACGCTGCGCCAAGGTGATATCGTTCTGTGTGGTCTTGAGTACGGTAAAATTCGTGCAATGAAAGACGAAAACGGTCGTTCAATCACTGAAGCGGGTCCATCTATTCCTGTTGAAATTCTAGGTCTGTCAGGCGTTCCGTCTGCAGGTGATGAAGCAACAGTCGTTCGTGACGAACGTAAAGCTCGCGAAGTTGCCCTGTATCGTCAAGGTAAGTTCCGTGATGTGAAACTGGCACGTCAGCAAAAATCTAAGCTAGAAAACATGTTTGCGAACATGACAGACGGCGAAGTGAAAGAACTGAACATCGTTCTTAAAGCAGACGTACAAGGTTCACTCGAAGCGATTACTGATTCGTTAACTGGTTTGTCTACCGACGAAGTGAAAGTGAACATCATCGCTCGCGGTGTGGGTGCACTGACTGAAACGGATGCAACCTTAGCGGCTGCCTCTAACGCTATCATGGTTGGCTTTAACGTACGTGCCGATGCACAAGCCCGTAAGACTATCGAAAGTGAAAGTGTTGATTTACGTTACTACAGCGTTATCTATAATTTGATTGATGAAGTTCGTGCAGCGATGACAGGTATGCTGTCTCCTGTGTTCAAACAACAAATTATCGGTCTGGCTGAAGTTCGTGATGTGTTCAAGTCACCTAAGCTGGGTGCAATTGCTGGCTGTATGGTGACCGAAGGTACCATCAAGCGTAGCGCGCCAATTCGCGTACTACGTGATAACGTTGTTATCTACGAAGGTGAACTCGAATCGCTACGTCGCTTCAAAGACGACGTTGCTGAAGTTCGCAATGGTATGGAATGTGGTATTGGCGTTAAGAACTACAACGATGTTCGCGTAGGCGACCAAATCGAAGTATTCGAAACCGTCGAGATTGCTCGTACTCTGTAACGATAATAAGGGCGGCTTTAGCCGCCCTTATCAATTTAAGCTATGGTAAGAAATATTATGGCAAAAGAATTCAGTCGTACTCGTCGAATCGCTCAGCAGCTTCAGCAAGAACTTGCTCAAGTGCTACAGCGCGACATGAAAGATCCTCGTATTGGCTTTGTGACTGTGAATGACGTCGACGTCTCTCGCGATCTCAGCTATGCCAAAGTGTTTGTGACTTTTTTTGAAGAAGACAAAGCTGTCGTTCAAGAAAAGCTAAACGCTTTGATCAGCGCAGCTCCTTATATCCGCACTTTAGTGGCGGGTCGTATGAAGCTGCGTGTCATGCCTGAACTGCGTTTTATCTACGATAGCTCGCTAGTTGAAGGTATGCGCATGTCTAACTTAGTTAGCCAAGTGATCAACCAAGACAAAGCGAAGCAACAGCAATTTGGCAGCGAAGACGCATCGGTTGAAGATGAAGTCTTAGGTGATGATATTGCTGATGACGCAGATGAAACGGAAGGTAAAGATTAATGGCTCGTCGTCCAAAAGGTCGTTTTATCGATGGGATAGTGCTGCTGGATAAATCCACTGGCATGAGTTCTAACTTTGCATTGCAAAGGGTAAAGCGCTTTTTTAATGCGAATAAAGCTGGGCATACGGGCGCACTCGATCCGTTAGCGACAGGTATGTTACCTGTATGCTTAGGCGAAGGGACTAAGTTTTCTCAGCATCTATTGGATGCCGATAAACGCTATTTAGTCACTGCAAAGCTTGGCGAACGGACAGATACCAGTGATTCCGATGGTGAAGTGGTGCAAACCCGCGCCATTGATTTTACCGAGGCGCAGCTATTAACTGCGCTTGATTTCTTCCGTGGTGAAACTCAGCAAGTGCCTTCTATGTATTCCGCGCTGAAATATCAGGGTCAGCCCCTGTATAAATATGCCCGTGAAGGCATAGAAGTGCCGCGTGAATCTCGCCCTATTACGGTATTTGAGCTAAATTTCATCGGTCTTGAAGGCGATGAGCTGACCTTAGACATTCATTGCTCTAAGGGCACTTATATTCGCACTATCATAGACGATCTCGGTGAGATGCTCGGTTGTGGCGCCCATGTGATTATGCTGCGCCGCACCCAAGTTGCACAGTATCCCTATGCCAGAATGGTCACTTTAGAACAACTTGAAACGCTAGTTGCTCAAGCACATGAACAACAGATAGATCCGAGCGTATTACTCGACCCTCTGTTATTGCCTATGGACACGGCCGTGGCCGATTTTCCAGAGGTGAATGTGCCGGATGCGATAGCTCCTTACTTAATGCAAGGTCAAGCGGTTCGAGTACCAGTTAATGCAGATTTGAAAACCGATGAGTTGGTACGTATCACTTTAGGTGACATTCGCCGATTTGTGGGGATTGGCACAATGAACGAAGATGGCTTATTAGCGCCGAAACGACTCATTGTTATCCATGACGAACCTGCAGAAACGCATTAGCCCGCTATCCATCGACAAATGATTAAATTAGTTGATGCATTAGTCCCCGCCTTTTATTGCGCTAGGGTGGGTTTATGGGTAAAATAGCGCGCCCTCTGGCTGAGTTAGTGATCGGCTAGAGATTCATATTATTTATTTGGAGATATACATGTCACTAAGTCCTGAAGCAAAAGCAAAAATTTTGGCTGATTTTGGCCGTTGTGAAAACGACACTGGTTCAACTGAAGTTCAAGTTGCTTTGTTAACTGCGCAAATCAACCATTTGCAAGATCACTTCAAAGAGCACATTCATGATCACCACTCACGTCGTGGTCTGTTACGTATGGTTAGCTCACGTCGTAAGTTAACTGCTTACCTGAAACGTACTGATTTAGCACGTTACACTGCTCTGATCCAAAAGTTAGGTCTACGTCGTTAATTTCGCGTCGACTAACGTGAAAAAGGAGGCTTAGCCTCCTTTTTTATTGCCTAAAATTCAACAGAATATTTATTGTGCAAACGAGAGATATACAGAAGTTACAGCCAAAATCAGTCTAACGTTTAGGTCCGTTATGCTTAGCTTAATGTGATTAAGCATCGAATTGATTAAGTGCCAATGTAAGTATCCTAAGCCCCACGTAAACCATCAAGACTACTTATTGTTGCTGTTTGTGTTGCTATATACAGCGCTTCAAATTCTGCTTGGGGTAGAGGTTGACTAAAATAGAAACCTTGGCCGACTTGGCACTGATTTTCTTTCAACCAATCCAATTGCTGCTCGTTTTCAATACCTTCGGCCACAATGGTCAAATTAAGCTGCTTTCCCAACATTAAAATGGTCGATGCAATTGCGCTATCCCCTGGTAGATCGGAAACGAAACAACGATCGATTTTCATGGTAGTGATAGGCAAATGGCGCAGGTAAGAGAGTGAAGAATACCCTGTGCCAAAGTCATCGACTGCAATACCAAATCCGGCTGATTTCAATTGTTCAAGCTTAGCGATAGCGAGTTCAATGTCGTTCATCAACGAGGTTTCAGTGATTTCAATTTCCAGCAACTCGGGTTGGATTTGATAGCGTAATGCCATCTGTTTGATATCGGGAACTAAACTAGCATCGGCAAATTGCTGTGAGGCAACATTAATCGCAATTGGGATGGCATAGTTATATTTTTTCTGCCATTCCCTAAGTACTTTACAGCTTTGCTCTATCACCCAACGACCTATAGGAATGATGATACCGGTCTCTTCCGCGACGGGAATAAAGGAAATGGGGCTGATGAGTCGTCCGTCTTTTTGCCAACGGATCAAGGCTTCACAGGCGATAACTTTGCCTGTTTGCAGATCAAGTTTCGGTTGGAAATACAGTAAAAATTCATTGTTTTTTAACGCATCATGTAAAGATGCTTCAGTGCGTAAACGAACTGCTGCTCGCTCTGTCATCTGTTGTTTGAAGAAGGCCCATTGATTCGAGCCTGCAGCTTTCGCGCTGTACATGGCAATGTCAGCGTGACGGATCAAATCTTCAGCGCTGTTACCGTCTTCGGGATAAATAGAAATCCCAATCGATGCCGCTGGATGAATTGCATGTTCATTTAATTGAATCGGGACATTGAGCTGGATCAGTAGCTTATCTACAAAATCTGCTGCTTGGTCTGGGGTGTGAACTGTATCGGCCAGAATAACAAATTCATCGCCACCTAAGCGGGAAACTGTGCCTTTATCACCAACGAATCGTTCGAGAATGCGGGCGATACGAGCGAGGAATTGATCGCCTAATGCGTGGCCAAGGGAATCGTTGATATTCTTAAAACGGTCTAAGTCGATAAACATCAATGCAAAGCTGCGTTTGTGTACTCGCGAGCGTTGGATAGTGACTGCGATGGTTTCAAGCAATAATGTGCGGTTAGGTAAACCCGTTAGCGGATCTCGGGTCGCCATTTTGCGCAGTTTGGATTGGGTTTGGCTAAATTGGATAAGAATTTGGTTGAATTTCGAGGTCACTAGGCCGAGTTCATCATCCTTGTGTGCGTTGGACATAGGTAAGAGATTTTCATCCGGAGAGTCGGGTTCGATCTTATCGATGGCCTCACTGATGCGTGCGATAGGCTGAGTCAGGAAGCGATGGAATACCACGGACAGCACTAAGGTGAGTAAGAGTGCACGAGCGAGAGTAGCAAAAAAACTAAATCTTAACTGCGAGAAGAGGGTGTTTGTTAGTTCTTGGGTATCGTAGAAAACCGTTAATGTACCAATGAGTTGCTGTTGTTGGGTACCTTCAAAATAAAAAGGCCTATACAAAGGACGAGAAATTTCTTTGAGATCATCAAATAATTTATTACTTAAACTGATAAAAGTCTGTGAGTTATTCTGCTTATTATTACTGACAGAAACAAACATTGAGCCATCGTCCAGCTCAATCACCGCCGAGCCAACATGTTCGACTTTGATGGCACCCTCTAAAGTTTGACGGGCTAAATTATCATCTAATGCCCATACGGCATTTGCTGCAGGTTGTTCAACTGAATCAAGGAGTTCTTGCTGAGTGGTCGTGAGTTGTTGTTTGGTTGATACGACGACTAAAGCGATTTCAACAATAAAAATGGCAATGGCAAAAAATAGGGCAGTAAATACGACTAGGTTAGTTTGTTTCCACGTCAGTGACTTAAAACGGCCTGTCATCGGGCGCATCCTTCATGATAATTATTCACCATCGGCGAGATTTTCCGTATCAATATAAACCGCAACTCTTTGTTGATTTAACCACTTTAGTGAAAAGTTACGTATTTGTCATCATTATCTGCTCTTTATCTATTGATCCGAATTGCAGTATACTTACGCGCGTAATTCAAGGTCATTAATTAAGGAATGGGTCACGTGAATCCTATTGTAAAGAGTTTTGAGTATGGTCAACATACAGTCACCCTGGAAACAGGTGTTATAGCGCGTCAAGCTGATGCAGCCGTTTTAGCGAGTATGGGTGACACGACAGTGTTAGTCACTGTTGTCGGTAAAAAAGATGCAGATGCAGGCCGTGACTTTTTCCCTCTGACTGTTAACTATCAAGAAAAAACCTACGCAGCGGGTAAAATTCCTGGTGGTTTCTTTAAGCGTGAAGGCCGTCCTTCAGAAGATGAGACATTAATCGCTCGTCTGATCGACCGTCCAATTCGCCCTCTTTTCCCTAATGGTTTCAAAAACGAAGTTCAAGTTATCATTACCGTAGTATCTGTCGATCCACAAATCGAGCCAGATATCATCTCCATGATCGGTACTTCTGCGGCACTGGCTATTTCTGGTATTCCATTCAGCGGTCCTTTAGGTGCTGCACGTGTGGGTTACATTGATGGCGAATACGTGTTGAACCCAAGTGTTGCACAACTTGCAACCAGCCAACTGAACTTAGTGGTTGCTGGTACTGCTGGTGCAGTATTAATGGTGGAATCAGAAGCCCAAGCATTACCAGAAGAAGTGATGTTAGGTTCTGTAGTTTACGGTCACGATCAACAACAAGTGGTTATCAAGGCGATTGCTGAATTTAAAGCAGAAGCCGGTAAACCAACTTGGGATTGGACTGCACCAACGCAAGATGCCGATTTAGTCGCCCAAATCAAAGAGCTTGCTGAAGCTGGTTTAGGTGATGCGTATAAAATCCAAGTTAAACAAGATCGTTATGCTCAAGTTTCTGTTGTAAAAGCAGCAGCAAAAGAAGCCTTGTTAGCGAGCAATCCAAGCGTTGATTTACGTGAAGTTGACAACTTACTGGGTAGCTTAGAGAAGAAAGTGGTTCGTGGTCGCATCATCCGTGGCGAGCCACGTATTGATGGTCGTGAACCAGACATGATCCGTGCCTTAAGTGTGTTAGCGGGCGTATTGCCACGTACTCACGGTAGCGCATTGTTCACTCGTGGCGAAACTCAAGCGTTAGTCACTTGTACTTTAGGTACTGAACGTGATGCACAGAAGATCGACAGCATCATGGGTGAGCGCACTAACCGTTTCATGCTGCACTATAACTTCCCTCCATACTCTGTTGGTGAAACAGGCATGGTGGGATCACCTAAGCGCCGCGAAATCGGTCATGGTAAGTTAGCATGGCGCGGTATTAACGCTGTTATGCCTTCAGCGGCTGAATTCCCATACAGCGTACGCGTTGTATCTGAAATCACTGAATCTAACGGTTCAAGCTCTATGGCGTCAGTATGTGGTACTTCTCTCGCGCTGATGGATGCCGGTGTACCTATCAAGACTTCTGTAGCGGGTATCGCTATGGGTCTAGTGAAAGAAGGCGATGATTTCGTTGTTCTTTCTGACATTTTAGGTGATGAAGATCATTTAGGTGACATGGACTTCAAAGTTGCGGGTACGCGTGATGGTATTACTGCACTGCAGATGGATATCAAGATCGAAGGTATCACTAAAGAAATCATGGATATCGCACTGCAACAAGCCTATGGTGCACGTGTACATATCCTGAACGTGATGGATCAAGCGATTGGTTCACACCGTGATGATATTTCTGATCACGCTCCACGTATCACAGTTATTAAGATCAACCCAGAAAAAATCCGTGACGTTATCGGTAAAGGTGGCGCAGTTATCCGTGCTCTGACCGAAGAAACGGGCACTACGATTGAACTGGAAGATGATGGTACTGTGAAGATCGCTTCTTCAAACGGCGAAGCAACTAAAGAAGCTATCCGTCGTATCGAAGAAATCACTTCAGAAGTTGAAGTGGGTCGTATCTACAATGGTAAGGTTATCCGTATCGTTGATTTCGGCGCATTCGTGAACATTCTGCCGGGCAAAGACGGTTTAGTACACATTTCACAAATCAGTGATGAACGTGTTGCTAACGTGTCTGATCACCTTGAGCTGAACCAAGAAGTTGCCGTTAAGGTGATGGAAGTGGATCGTCAAGGCCGCGTACGTCTGTCAATTAAAGAAGCACAAACGAAAGAAGCTGCTGCTGAATAATGAGTCTTTGACTTATTTATAGGCACACACTTTCTAAGTGATTGCATCAAAAGGAGATCAAATGATCTCCTTTTTTGTTTTGGCATTAAGAAAGTCACTATTAATCTTAATTCCCTAATAGCGGTCCTGTGGTGGGATTGCTATCATGAAGATTCTTCTGCGTATGTTGGGAATCTAAAAAGGTAGAAATGGATGAGTCTTAAAATTAGAACCGCTGTCGTTGCTGTGCTGGCGAGTGCCAGTCTGTTGTTAGCCGGATGCGCAACCACCCAGTCTCCTTTAGATAACCATAATGATGTTGAAGGTAAATTGGTTGTCGCGCCTGTCATGCCTGATTATAAAGTCGAAGTGACACTGGCAAAACTCAACGAGATTTTGGCTACGGTCGAACTGACGAATGAACAGAGAGCTAGATTTCATTACGATCGTGGTGTGATTTACGACAGTGTAGGCTTAAGACTGCTCGCACGGATTGATTTTATGCAAGCGTTAAAACTTCAGCCTGATCTCGCTGATGCCTATAATTTCCTTGGAATTTATTACACCCAAGAAGGTGAATACGACAGCGCCTATGAAGCCTTCGATGGCGTATTAGAGTTAGCACCTAATTATGATTATGCCTATTTGAATCGCGGTATTGCTTTGTACTATGGTGACCGTATTGATTTAGCGACTAAAGATATGCAGGCGTTTTATGCCGGCGATAATAAAGACGGTTATCGGGCATTATGGTTGTATTTGATTGATTTGAAAGCTGACTCCGTTGAAGCTAAAAAACAGTTAGCGCAGCATCGTCAGAATTTAGAAAATGATGCTTGGGCGACCGTTATCGTCGATTATTATTTAGGTAAAAAAAGCCGTGACGAGGTGTTTTCTGCGGCTAAAGTAGGCTTAACTTATCCGAAAGAATATGCTGAACGTTTATGCGAAGCTTATTTTTACCTTGCAAAAATGGCGATAGAAACTAAGCAATATCAAGATGCTGCAAACTATTTTCGCTTAGCATTGGCAACCAATATCTATGATTTTGTCGAACATAGATATGCGCGTATTGAACTCGCCAAAGTCAAAGGTTTGCTCGAAGCCACAAAATAACCTCTCTCAGCCCGAGTTCATCTCGGGCTTTGCCTAGCCAAGCTCGAACTGAGGCGCTATAATTTGCGCCTTTTTAGCGATACAAGTGCATAGGTTAACATGTCAGGCAATAAAGTAGAGGTCGATAAACGTCGCACCTTCGCGATCATATCGCACCCCGACGCGGGTAAAACAACCATTACCGAAAAAGTGCTGTTATTCGGAAACGCTTTGCAGAAAGCGGGTACGGTTAAAGGCAAAAAATCGGGTCAGCATGCTAAGTCTGACTGGATGGAAATGGAGAAAGACCGTGGTATTTCTATTACTACGTCTGTCATGCAATTTCCCTATGGTGGCGCCCTTGTTAACCTACTCGATACGCCTGGTCACGAAGACTTCTCTGAAGATACTTATCGTACTCTGACGGCCGTTGACTCATGTTTGATGGTGATCGACTCTGCTAAGGGTGTTGAAGACCGTACTATCAAGTTGATGGAAGTGACACGTCTGCGTGATACGCCGATTGTGACCTTTATGAACAAACTCGACCGCGATATCCGTGATCCTATTGATCTGATGGATGAAGTCGAAAGCGTGCTGAATATTGCCTGTGCACCTATTACTTGGCCTATTGGCAGCGGTAAAGAGTTCAAAGGTATTTACCACATACTGCGTGATGAAGTGGTCTTGTATCAAGGCGGTATGGGACACACGATCCAAGAGCGTCGTGTAATTAAAGGCATTAATAATCCTGATCTTGAGAAAGCGATTGGCAGTTATGCCGCTGATTTGCGCAATGAGATGGAATTAGTGCGCGGTGCGTCGCATGAATTTGACCATGCAGCTTTCTTGAAAGGCGAGTTGACGCCAGTGTTCTTCGGTACTGCGCTAGGTAACTTTGGTGTGGACCATATTCTTGACGGCATCGTCGAGTGGGCACCTAAGCCATTACCGCGCGAAAGCGATACACGCGTTATCATGCCTGATGAAGAAAAATTCACCGGTTTCGTGTTCAAGATCCAAGCAAACATGGATCCAAAACACCGTGACCGTGTCGCCTTTATGCGTGTGTGTTCTGGCCGTTACGAGCAAGGCATGAAAATGCACCATGTGCGTATTGGTAAAGATGTTAACGTTAGCGATGCATTGACCTTTATGGCGGGCGATCGTGAGCGTGCTGAAGAAGCTTACCCAGGCGATATCATCGGTTTACATAACCATGGCACTATCCGTATTGGCGATACGTTTACCCAAGGTGAAAAATTCCGTTTCACTGGCGTACCTAACTTCGCCCCTGAAATGTTCCGCCGTATTCGTCTGCGTGATCCGCTTAAACAGAAGCAACTCTTAAAAGGCTTAGTACAGTTATCTGAAGAAGGTGCTGTACAAGTATTCCGCCCAATTGATACTAACGATTTGATTGTTGGCGCTGTGGGTGTACTGCAGTTTGAAGTGGTTGTTGGTCGTCTGAAGAGTGAATATAACGTCGAAGCTATTTACGAAGGTATTAGCGTGTCTACCGCTCGCTGGGTTTATTGTAAGGATGAGCGTAAGCTTGAAGAGTTCCGCCGTAAGTGTAGTCAAAACTTAGCACTCGATGGTGGCGATAACCTAACCTATATAGCACCAACTATGGTTAACCTGAATCTTTCGATGGAAAGATATCCTGATATTGAGTTTGCGAAAACCCGCGAACACTAATAGGGTTCGGTTTAGAATAGTTGTTGAAATGGCGGTGAATTCACCGCCATTTTTGTATCTAATGAAAACTAAAAATCGGTTCTGGATGTAAATGATGGCGAATTGGATCACAAAAACATGGCAGGCTTATATTCATTGGTGCGACCGAATGGGGCTGACACCTGAAAATCGTCGCTGTTGCATGCCGCGCCTTGAAGATCCTCCATTAGCGGTAAAATGCGTTAAAGCTTTGGTGGTTGACACAACGGTATCGCCACCCGAACTTCATTCAATTGGTAAATCGACCGCAGAGTGAGGAATTTGCTGTGATTGATACCCACGCCCATTTGGATTTTGCTGAGTTTGATGTTGACCGTGACGATGTGGTGTTGCGAATGCACAGTGTTGGCGTAGATAATCTGATTATTCCTGGTGTGTCCCCGCGGCACTGGCACAAACAGCTTGCCGTTGCCGAACAATACCAAACTTATTTTGCCCTCGGTATTCATCCTTGGTTTTGTCCAGAGGATGTTGATGCTGGGATCTTAGCATTAACATCTCAAGTTTCGGCGTTACTAGAATGTCCTCGCTTTGTTGCTATTGGTGAATGTGGCTTAGATAAGCTCTATTCCTCAACGTGGTCTCAGCAGCTCGCATTTTTTGAGGCACAATTAGCTTTAGCTAAGTCCGTTAATCTGCCAGTTATTATTCATAGCGTAAAAGCACATTCAGAGGTTTTAGGGTGTTTGAAAAAGTATCAATTGCCTAGAGGCGGTGTGATACATGCTTTTTCTGGCAGTACTGAAATTGCACTGGAATATATCAAATTAGGTTTTAAGCTGGGAATTGGTGGTTTGATTATGAACCCTAATGCCAAAAAATTGCTTAAAACTGTCAGCGAATTACCACTTCAGCACTTCATACTTGAGACTGACTCTCCAGCAATGACACCGATAAATGTTACTGAAAAACGTAACCAGCCCGCTAACCTTGTTCTTTTTATAGACAAAATTGCCAATTTGCAAAAAAAATCAAGTGTTCTAATATCAGAACACTTGGTGTCGAATGCAATGCAACTGTTTGACCTTTAGCTGTTTTTAAATAAACAGGTGTAGGTCGCACTAGCATTCTGCACTAAGCGATTGAAATTAAACTCCAAAAATATGATCAAAACGACGATTTTCGACTTTGCCTCGGGTATAATCTGACTCGGAAATAGGTTGATTAACAACATAATTAAAAAGTGTTAACAATAGGGTGATGGTTAATGGATATATTAATGAGTTTAGTAGGGGTGGTCACCCTACTTGCGATAGGTTTCCTCCTATCGAATAACAAAAAAGCAATTAATTTACGTACAGTGGGCGGCGCGTTAGCTATCCAAGCTGCCTTCGGTGGTTTTGTACTGTATATTCCTGTTGGTAAAGACATTCTGAAAGGAATGTCTGATGCGGTTTCTAGCGTTATTGGTTACGCACAAAACGGTATCGGTTTCCTGTTTGGTGATTTAGCTAACTTCAAACTTGGCTTTATCTTCGCAGTTAACGTGTTACCCGTTATTGTGTTTTTCTCTTCTCTGATTGCGGTTCTATATTACTTAGGCGTTATGCAGTGGATCATCCGTATCATCGGTGGTGGTTTACAAAAAGCATTGGGCACAAGCCGTACTGAATCTATGTCAGCAACTGCTAACATCTTCGTTGGTCAGACTGAAGCCCCATTAGTGGTTCGCCCATTCATTCCAACTATGACGCAGTCTGAACTGTTTGCGATCATGGTGGGTGGTTTGGCATCAATCGCGGGTTCAGTATTGGCTGGTTACGCGCAGATGGGTGTACCTATCGAATACTTAGTTGCCGCTTCATTCATGGCAGCACCAGGTGGTCTATTAATGGCTAAACTGATGCACCCTGAAACTGAAGCAGCTAAAAATGACATGAGCGATTTACCAGAAGATCCTGACAAACCAGCTAACGTATTAGACGCCGCTGCTGCAGGTGCTTCATCTGGTATGCATTTAGCCTTAAACGTAGGCGCTATGTTGTTAGCCTTCGTTGGTTTGATCGCTATGGTCAACGGCATTATTGGTGGTGTGGGTGGTTGGTTTGGCGTTGAAGGTTTAACACTTGAACTGATCCTTGGCTATGTGTTTATGCCATTAGCATTCCTTATCGGTGTGCCTTGGAATGAAGCATTAGTAGCAGGTTCTTTCATCGGTCAAAAGATCATTGTTAACGAATTCGTTGCTTACTTAAACTTTGCTCCATATATCTCTGATGCTGCCACGGCTTGTACAGCAGTAGCTGCTGAAGTTGTTAAAGGCCTGCCGTTATGCGTTGCTGAAACTCAAGCTGTGATGACTCATAGAACACAAGCGATTATTTCGTTTGCTCTGTGTGGTTTCGCTAACTTGTCTTCAATCGCGATTCTGCTTGGTGGTTTAGGTGCTATGGCTCCTAACCGTCGTCATGATTTAGCTACAATGGGTATTCGTGCGGTTATCGCCGGCTCTTTAGCTAACTTAATGAGCGCAACACTTGCTGGTTTGTTCTTAGCTATCTAAGTAACAACAGCAGGGGGAAACCCCACTAACTGGGTCCTGACCATGCAGGGCAGGGCCTAAGTTAATTCAACCATTTTCCAGTAGTGATTCCTGTAGTGAATAGTTTCTCCAATTGAAAGACACAGAATGCAACCGAAGTGTAGCTGTCATTCTGTCTTAAATGTCGTGAGTCTACGCTTACGTTAATTAATCGTAATGCAGAAGTCGCGACTTTGTTCACAATTAAGAATTTTGTGTTTGTGATTTTACGCTAGATTATTGAGATTTTTTTTAATCTAGGTAGAATGCGAACGCCACAAAAAGAACGCTACCCTCGATGGTAGCAAACAAGATAAATGGGGTTGATGATGAAAAACGTTAAAACTTTAGCTTTAGCCGCTACTGCAGTAGCAGCAATCTCTGGCAACGCATTTGCTGCTGATCGTACTGATCTTCACGGTACTGATTATAAGTGGATGCAGTTCAACGCTATGTACTCTATTGGTGAAAAGCCAGATAACCCAGCAACAGGCGATCAACACAACTATTTAGAAATGGAATTCGGCGGTCGTTCTGGCGTATTCGATCTATACGGTTATGTTGACGTATTCAACTTAGCAAACCAATCAAGCAGCAACGGTGACAAGAACCCAGGTTCTGGCACAAGCAAAATTTTCATGAAGTTTGCTCCACGTGTGTCTATCGATGCTTTGACTGGTAAAGACTTATCTTTTGGCCCAGTTCAAGAAGTTTACTTCTCTACTCTGTTCAACTGGGACGGTCTGAATGGTGAAGGCGTTAACTCTTCATTCTGGGGTGTTGGTGCTGATGTAAACGTGCCTTGGTTAGGCAAAACAGGTATGAACCTATATGGTTTCTACGACCTGAATGCTAAAGAGTGGAACGGATATCAGTTCTCTGCTAACTGGTTCAAACCTTTCTACTTCTTTGATAACAAGAGCTTCCTGTCATTCCAAGGTTACATCGATTATCAATTCGGTGCAGATGAAGACCAAGCTGCTTTCGTACCAAAAACGTCAAACGGTGGTAACATCTTCTTCGGCCTATACTGGCATTCAGATCGTTATGCTCTGGGCTATGGCTTGAAAGGCTTCAAAGACGTTTATCTGTTAGAAGATGGTGCTGGTGCTCTAGCTCTAGAATCAACAGGTTGGTCACACTACCTGTCAGCAACTTACAAGTTCTAATCTCTTGTAATTATTGCTTGTTGGAGCCGCATTATGCGGCTCCATCTTTAGTTTTACCATGAGTCTTTATCTAAGCCTATTAGGCTAACAAGCGGGTTTATATAAAGGTTTGTGTTTTTCTCGCGCTAAAATGGATTTTTCGCGGAAAAGTAGGAGCAAGATTTTATTCGTATCCTCTCTTCCGGTCTTCAAGGATTCAAGTCGTGGTCACTTATAAGTTATTTTAAGTGTCAGGATGCCTATTGCTCTTTATGACTTAGGCAAGATTGAATACCTACAACAAGGTAGTTTGTACAAGCAAATTACTCGGCACCGCCTGAAGGCCCGGCCATATAAAAATAATCAAAATAATGCCACCTCTCAAGCGTTGCTGTTATGCGACTGATTTCTATTCATTTAATTTTTATTTTTGGAGAGCTATTATGACTGATTTAAAAAAAGCAGCACAACGCGCCATTGAGTTAATGGACTTAACAACTTTGAATGATGACGACACAGATCAAAAAGTGATCGACCTGTGCCACAAAGCGAAAACGGCTGCGGGCAATACTGCCGCTATCTGCATTTACCCACGTTTCATCCCGATTGCACGCAAGACGTTAGATGAAATCGGTGCTGAAGATATCCAAATCGCCACTGTGACTAACTTTCCCCATGGCAATGATGACATTGCCATTGCTGTGCTAGAAACTCGCGCAGCTGTTGCCTATGGTGCCGACGAAGTTGACGTGGTATTCCCATACCGCGCACTGATGGAAGGCAATGAAACAATTGGTTTTGAATTAGTTAAAGCCTGTAAAGAAGCCTGTGGTGAAGTCTTGTTAAAAGTCATCATCGAATCTGGCGTGTTAGCTGATCCTGCACTTATCCGCCGTGCATCAGAGCTTTCAATCGATGCAGGTGCTGACTTTATCAAAACCTCTACTGGTAAAGTGCCTGTAAACGCCACACTTGAAGCGGCTGAAATCATGTTAACTGTGATCAGCGAGAAGAATACCCAAGTAGGCTTCAAGCCTGCCGGTGGTGTGCGTGATGCTGCACAAGCGGCTGAATTCCTCGGTGTTGCTGAGCGTATTTTAGGTGCTGATTGGGTTTCACCACGTACCTTTAGATTTGGTGCTTCAAGTTTACTTAACAGCTTGTTACACACACTAGAATTAGCTGATGCGCCTAAGCCGACTCAAGGCTATTAATTGCAAACTATCGCTGATTAATACTATCAGCGTATAGCGAGCCTAATTAAGTGTGACCTAAATCTATTTGGCAAACTCAAAACTTCGATAGTATGAACTTGTAATATTGCTACAGTTTTGATGTTTCATTGCAAAGATAAGCACTAGCGACATGGTTGTTAGTGCTTATCTTGGAGGCAGTATCATGTTTCTAGCTCAAGAGATTATTCGTAAAAAACGTAATGGTTTAGCGCTAAGTTCCGCAGAAATACAGTTTTTTGTTCAAGGTATCACTACTAACGCAGTCTCAGAAGGTCAGATTGCCGCATTAGGCATGGCTGTGTACTTTAATGACATGAATATGGATGAAAGAATCGCTTTAACGACAGCGATGCGTGATTCTGGCACTGTACTTAATTGGCAATCATTGGGACTCAATGGCCCTGTTATCGACAAACACAGCACTGGCGGTGTGGGCGATGTGATTAGTCTCATGCTTGGCCCTATGGCTGCGGCTTGTGGTGGTTATGTGCCTATGATTTCTGGGCGTGGCCTAGGTCATACGGGCGGCACGCTCGATAAGTTTGATGCCATTCCGGGTTATCAAACTGAGCCATCAAGTGAATTGTTCCGTAAAGTGGTTAAAGAAGTCGGTGTGGCGATTATTGGCCAAACAGGCGATCTCGTTCCTGCCGACAAACGTTTCTATTCTATCCGCGATAATACCGCCACCGTTGAATCCATTTCCCTCATCACTGCGTCGATTTTGTCTAAGAAATTAGCCTGTAATTTAGATGCGTTGGCGATGGACGTGAAAGTCGGTAGCGGCGCCTTTATGCCAACCTATGAAGCATCGGAAGAATTAGCTCGCAGTATTGCAGCTGTTGCTAATGGCGCGGGCACTAAAACGACAGCTTTGCTTACCGATATGAATCAAGTGCTTGCATCTTGCGCAGGTAACGCGGTTGAAGTGAAAGAAGCCATCGACTTTTTAACGGGTGTTTACCGTAACCCGCGTTTATATGAAGTCACTATGGGTCTTTGCGCTGAGATGTTGCTTCTGGGCGGTCTTGCAAGCAATGAAGCCGACGCTCGCGCTAAACTGAATCGTGTGCTCGATAATGGTCGCGCTGCAGAACTTTTTGGCAAGATGGTGTCGGGTCTTGGTGGTCCAGTCGATTTTGTTGAAAACTACAGTAAATACCTACCGCAGTCACAAATTATTCGTCCAGTTTTTGCCGATATGCAAGGTTATGCCTATAGCATGGATACCCGTGAATTAGGTTTAGCGGTTGTGACCTTAGGTGGCGGCCGCCGTAAGCCCGGTGATGCACTAGACTATAGTGTTGGCTTAACTCAAGTGTGTGCTTTAGGCGATAAAGTAGATTCATCGACTCCGATTGCCGTTATCCATGCACAGTCTGAAGCTGCCTTCGCGGAAGCTGAACTTGCGGTGAAAAAAGCGATTCACATTGGTGAAACCGCTCCAGAAAAAACACCTGAGATCTATGCCTATATTCGTGCATCGGATCTTTAAGGAAGAATTATGAAACGTACCATTATTATGATGTTGGACTCCTTTGGAGTCGGTGCTTCTGCTGATGCAGCAAGCTTTGGTGATGTCGGTTCCGATACCTTTGGTCATATTGCTAAAGCATGTGCCGAAGGCAAAGCCGATATTGGCCGCGAAGGTCCGCTGAAATTACCTAACTTAGCGCGCTTAGGTTTAGGCCATGCAGCGATGGAAAGTACTGGCGCCTTTGCCCCCGGTTTTGGCGATAATGTTGAGCTGATTGGTGCTTATGGTCATGCACAAGAGTTAAGTTCGGGTAAAGATACGCCGAGCGGTCACTGGGAGATGGCGGGCGTGCCCGTACTATTCGAGTGGGGTTATTTCAGCGAGCACCAAAATTCTTTCCCTAAAGAACTGACGGATAAGATCTTAGCCCGTGCAGGTCTGGATGGATTCTTAGGTAATTGCCATGCCTCAGGTACAACCATTTTAGAAGAGTTAGGCGAAGAGCACATGCGCTCTGGCAAGCCTATTTTCTACACCTCTGCTGATTCAGTATTCCAAATCGCTTGTCATGAAGAAACCTTCGGTTTAGACAATCTTTATCGTCTTTGCGAAATAACCCGTGAAGAGTTAGAGCCTTACAACATAGGTCGCGTCATTGCCCGTCCATTTGATGGTACTGGTCCAAGTGATTTTGCCCGTACCGGCAATCGTAAGGATTATTCGCTCGCGCCACCTGCAAAAACTGTACTCGATAAGCTGAAAGAGGCTGGCGGTGAAGTGGTGAGTGTGGGCAAGATTGCCGACATTTATGCTTACTGTGGTATCACTAAAAAAGTGAAGGCGAACGGCTTAGAAGCACTTTTCGATGCGACCTTAGCCGAAGTGAAATCTGCGGGTGATAACACTATCGTGTTTACTAACTTCGTTGATTTCGACTCTCACTACGGTCATCGCCGTGATGTTGCTGGCTACGCCAAAGGGCTGGAATATTTTGATGCCCGTTTGCCTGAAATGCTCGCATTATTAGGTGAAGACGATCTGCTGATTTTAACGGCGGATCACGGTTGCGATCCAACATGGCAAGGTACGGATCATACTCGTGAATATGTGCCAGTATTAGCCTTTGGCGCTGGATTGAAAGCAGGTTCTATGGGTCGTCGTAATAGCTTTGCCGATATCGGCCAATCTATTGCGAGCCACTTTAAGCTTGAACCTATGGCCTATGGCGAATCGTTCCTTTAGGCAAATTAGCATTTATTTCGATTTGGCGGCTGACATTTGCCGCCAGTAAACAAAGACTTAAGTCTTAATAAAATAAACAGGGGTTATTTCGATGGCAACACCACACATTAATGCTGTAGAGGGCGCATTCGCTGAGACAATGCTGTTTCCAGGCGATCCATTACGTGCAAAATATATTGCTGAAACATTCTTAGAAAATGTTGAGCAAGTGACTGATGTTCGAAACATGCTAGGTTTTACTGGTACTTACAAAGGTAAGCGTATTTCAGTAATGGGTTCTGGCATGGGTATTCCTTCATGCTCTATCTATGCAACTGAATTAATTCGTGATTACGGCGTTAAGAACCTGATCCGTGTGGGTACTTGTGGTGCGATCAGCACTGACGTTAAAGTACGTGACGTGATCATCGGTATGGGTGCATGTACTGACTCAGCGGTTAACCGTTTACGTTTTAAAGGCCAAGATTTTGCCGCTATCGCTAACTATGAGCTGATGAATGCGGTTATCGAATCTGCGAAAGTTCGTGGCACTAAAGTTCGCGTAGGTAACATTTTCTCTGCGGACCTGTTCTATACTCCTGATCCACAAATGTTTGACGTGATGGAGAAGATGGGCGTATTAGGCGTTGAAATGGAAGCGGCGGGTTTGTACGGCGTTGCCCATGAGTTTGGCGCACGTGCCCTGTGCGTTGTGACTGTATCTGATCATATCCGCACCGGTGAAAAGACTTCTGCAGAAGAACGTCAAACCACATTCAATGACATGATCATCATGACATTAGAAGCGGCGATTACACTGTAACTGTTACGCTGTAAGAGTGTGCTACTGAAAAGGGTTCGCAATGCGAACCCTTTTTTATGCCAATTTTTAGCGGCTGTTCTATTCGACTTTGTTATTAATGGTTTGGTTATTAGAAATTACTTGTTTATGGCTTATCTAGAGCTTAGCTATCAATAGATTAGTGATTTACCTTATCTATCGAAATAGAGATTAACCTGTTGAATCTGTGTCGAGATCACTTGGTTCACTGGGTGTTTTTGGCGTCGAAGTTTCGGCCGCAGCGGCTGTTGCTTTAGTCGCGTGTTTTACCCGACGGACACTTTTTACTTTAGGTTTAACCTTAACAGGTACCGCTTGTTCCGCATCGTTTGCCGCGTTTTCAACTGCTGTATTATCCTGTAATTCCAATGATTTTTCTGACGTTTTTTCGGCCTTAGTTTGCACACTGATCTGAGTGAGCTTATCGGTATTTGCCTCTGTCACTGCTTTTGGCGCCTTAGTGGGTTTAGCCGCTTTTTCTTGTGGATTATCAGTGGTCGACACTGTTTGATCTTCGGTTAGCACTTGCGCCAAACCATTATTAACACTTTCTGATGGCTCTTCAGTTGAGGATCGTTTCTTAGGTTTTTTCGGCGCTTGACGCAACTTAACCCGAAAGCGGCGGCGGTCGAAGTCGGCACGTTTGAAAGACAAAGAGCGTGAAAGCAACATACCAATCAAGCCTGCAACCAGCAGCATGATTTGTTGTTGCTCCATGTTTAAATTATGGGCTTCTTTGATTTCGTTGAAAAATAACTTGGTATCAAGCCTGACTTCGACATAACCTAGATTTTTCCCTTCTTGGATCACGGGCTCTACATAGGGAGGATATTTGCTTAGCAGCAAATTCATTTCTTCCGAGTCAGGATCAACTACATCCTTAGTGATGCTTTGAGCGAAGGATAGCCGCATGCCTTGGTCACTGAAGATGGCGGCGGACATCACCTTAGGATCTTCCACTAAAGCGCTGGCGAGCCATTGCAACTGTTCGTCATTTTGCAGTTGTAGCGCGGGTGCGGCACCATAAGCGGTTTGCTGTACCAGTAATCTGGCCATCTTTTGAGTTTGGGACTTTAGAAGCAACTGACCTTGTAGTAGGCTTGTCTGCCACAATTGCACTAAGCCGAATATTAAGGCGAAGGCGGCGGCAATTTGGATCAGTCTACTGATTTTATGGCTTTTCTTTAGCCCTTTAAGATATAACACTTTGACCCTTAAAATGTAGAGCGCTTGCCTAATCATAATTGATTCTGAGTGAGCCCGATAGTTGGAGAATTTAAGTCCGATGGAAAGCTTGAACCAAGATGCGCTTTTTTTGTGGTTAGTCTCTAACCATTCCCCAAGGTTTGAACGCCAAGGGCAAGTGTTTGAACGTTATCAAGAGTCAGCAAACCCCGCAGGTGTTTCACGTGTGCGAATTATTTATCAAGATGCCGTGGTAGAGGCGACAATATCGGCATGGATAGCGCAATTACCTCAGTCTAACGTTATCGGTATCGCCCATATCGAACGCCAAGTTGGTTTACATTGTATCGAGTTGGCACTGGTAAATTTGCCTTCTCAGGCGCAGTTAGCGGCATTCCCGCAATCTTTAGCTGAACTGCATGTCATCAATTTTGATTTGCCTCGCTTGAATCATCCCGGTTTATTAGTGATGGATATGGATTCCACTGCGATTCAGATTGAATGTATTGATGAATTAGCGGCCATGGCAGGCGCGGGTGAGCGCGTGGCGGCGATTACTGAACGTGCTATGCAAGGTGAGCTAGATTTTGAGCAGAGTCTGCGTCAGCGTGTGGCACAGCTTAAGGGCGCCGATGCCAGTATTATCACGACATTGTGCGACAACTTGCCTTTGATGCCTGGGCTTGAGCTTATGCTTTTAGAGCTTAAATCCCATGGCTGGCGTTTAGTGGTTGCATCTGGCGGCTTTACGCCTTTTGTTGGCCATTTAAGGCAGCTTCTAAACTTAGATGCGGCCTTTGCTAATGAGTTAGTGATCACTGACGGTAAACTTGCGGGGGAAGTAACAGGTAAAGTTGTGGATGCGCAGTTTAAAGCGGATGTGGTTGAGCATTGCAGTGAGCAGTGGCAAATTCCAAAAGGCCAAAGAGTCGCGATCGGCGATGGCGCGAATGATATTCCTATGGTGATGGCAGCGGATTTTGGTATCGCTTTCCATGCCAAACCTAAGCTGGCAGCGGCGGCGGATGCCAATATTCGTCACCTCGACCTGCGAGTTCTACCTTACCTGCTACAAATCTAGGTTATTCATTTATTTAAATATAAGTCTAGATAGAGACTGAGTTAGAGTAAGGACTCTTGTCTTTTATTGATGAGCTGGTAGTTTAAGGATATTGATAAACTACCAGTGACTTATTTTGACTCAGCTCGCCCAAGGCTCAATTTCGACCATTTCACAGTCTTCAATCTACCTGCCGTACCGCGATGGTCAACTGCATCTACGCCAGTTATTACCAGCTGCGCCTGATTTTTCTAAAACGCCTATCCTCATGCTCCATGGTGCTATGTCTAACGGTCGGGTGTTTTATAGCCAGAGTGGCCGTGGTCTTGGTTGTTATTTAGCGAAGGCGGGATTTGTGGTGTATGTGCTGGATACTGCAGGAAGAGGGCTCAGCTTGCCTAAAATCGATCGTGATTTTACCTTAGGGCAGGGGGAAGTGATCCGCGAGCAGTTACCTTTAGTGCAGCAGGCGATTCTCGATTTACATCAAAAAGTCTGCCAAGAGCAGACGACTCGTAAAGCCGTGGCGCCTTCGCAGGTGCATTGGTGTGCCCATTCATGGGGCGGTGTGTTGATGGCGAGTAGTTTGGCCCGATATCCTGATTTGCAGCAAAGCGTTCGTTCACTGCTTACTTTCGGTAGCAAACGGACAATTCGGGTTAAGTCCTTCAAAAAGTGGTTAATGGTTGATGTTTTTTGGAATCGTTTAGCGCCAGGTTTAGCGATGGGCCAAGGTTACCTCGCCGCCGATAAGCTGCGCATTGGTATGGACAATGAAAGTCGCGCCTCATTAGTTCAAAGTATCGATTGGGTGCGGGGCGATTGGATCGATCACGATGATAGATTTGATTATGCGAAAGCGGCAAAGCATGCTCATTGGCCACCGGCTTGGTTTATCTCAGGGCAAAACGATACTGTGTTGGGGCACCCTGAAGATGTGGCGGATATGGTCGTAGAGTGTGGTTTTAAACGGGTTAAATCGACGCTTCTTTCTAAGGAGAATGGCTTTAAGCATGACTATGGCCATGCAGATATGCTGACGCATTTAGATGCCACCAGTGATCATTTTCCTAAGATAAGGGATTGGTATTTAAGTTTTGATCTGGCGGTATTGAACAATTAAGACTGCTTTTTATGAAGTACTGGGTATCTTAATTCGACTTCTTGGGTAATATCTAACAGTTCGCCGACACCAATCACACGCCATAACTGTTCTTCTAACTGCTTAGCTTTATGGTTTGCATGAATATTAATGTATTCCAATTCACGGCGTAGGTAGTTCATATCAGGCTTCTCTGTCGCGCCGCGATAAATGCGTAGGGCGAGGAACCTGCCTAATGCTTTGCTCTGATTGATAAAGGTTATCTGTGCTTCGACATCACCGATTTCAGTTGCAAGAGTGCACTTTAAAAAGATTTTTCCGCGAGATTGGCGAATTAACTGAATAAACACTTCAATAAAATCCATGTCCTGTTGGGGTTTCATTTGGCGGATAGGTTCGAGAATATCTCGCTTAAAAAAACCGTCTTTTAGCAGTGGCGCTAAATTATATTGCAGAGTATCTGAGGTGCCCGCGGCAAAAATATCGCTGATCTCATCCTGTTGTGTACCAACGCCTAAACAAGCGACTTGGGCAGATTTTGTCGTTTTTTCAACAAAATAGGGCACAGAATGTAAATCATGCATCAAAATATTTTTTAAACCATCGGCAAGTTCTTTGATTTCACTATTGTTTTCGGTGAGTTGCTCTAATTTTTCTTTGTTATGGGCAATAAGTTTATTTAAAAATTCGACCCCAACATGGGGCGTATGGCCCATAACGGCGGTTAAATGTAAGGTTACACCATTCTTGCGGGTACGCACTAAGCGGTAGGGGAGGTTATCTAGCTGTGTTTTGCCTGCAATGGTTTGGAGCTTTGGGAAGCTTAACAGCAGTGGTTTATTTGATGAAAAATCTGCAGGATTATCCAAGGTTAATTGCATGCCTCGGCTTGAAATATCTAAAGTAATGCCCGTGGCTTTGTGCTTGTCTTGAGTCACATTGACTAAGGTTTTAAAGGCGAAACGCGCTTCTTGGCGTCGCTCGCTAAACTGCATGGAAACTAACTTAATTTGATTGGTGGTCAGTCGTTGTTGACCAAAGGTTTTTAGGGCGTTGGCATTACTGTCGTCTTGCCAAGCTTTGTAATGGCCTCTGGTATCTTCGTTGCTGATTTCGATAAGCTGAAGTAAATGACTAAATTGCGATAATTGTTGTTCGACCAATGGGCTAAATTTTGCTTCATCTCCTGGGAGGGTCGCACGTCGATAACCCTTATCATGATAAATTTTATCTTGGGTGACTTTGAAGATCCGCCAGCTGGGCTTGGTCGATGCAAAGCCTAAAAATAAAGGCATCATGCCCTTAGCTTTAAGCTCTGCTAAGGTGGCAGAGTAAAAATATAAGCAACCTTGGGCATTATAGGTAAAGCTAAAAAATAGCCCATGGTCGGGATTTTCAGGATGATTAAGTAGCTCAGATAAACGGCTTGGTGTCAGCATGGCTGGTAACTGGCTCACATCATTTTCATCTTGAAAATAATGCACTATCTGCTGGTTGTCTCGGCTGAGTAGCATGTGGCTCAAACCTTGAGTTTGAGTATTGAAATATAAAGGTAAGTGGGGCAAATGGGGTAAATAATGACGCTCAAATCCAAGCCCTGTTGCTGTGACTATCACATCATTCACATCTACTTTGTAACGCAGTTTGTAGCCGCGGATTAAATTGCCAAGCATTTCACTTAAGGCTTCGCTGCCCCCAATACGCTTGAGTCTTAACCAAATATATTCGCCATTGGTTTGGCTATCGACAACCTCATAGTCAACACCGAGCTGGAGATCGGGATAGTAAAACTCTTCACTGAGTTCCAGTAATTTTATTTTAAGGGGATGGTCGAGATCGAAGGGATGGTTGGCTGCAAGGCGAATACGGGCACCACCTACGGATAAATCTGCAGTTATCCCTTGTATTTCACCACGGCCGGTTTGCGATGCTGCGATGCGAATACTGTAATTCATCCGCTCTTCTGTGCGGTTGAAATAACTGCCTAATACCACGCCGGGCACCATAAAAGGCTCTGACTCAGCGGCCTCTACCTGCGTGACACCTTGGCGCAACTTTAACCGACGTTGTTGGTGAGCATTGAGCACATACTCGTATACTCCCAAGGTATATTGATTGCGAAACAGTGACATGGCCTCATGCATACTGTTTTTGGCGGGTTCATCTAAAAAATGTCGCTGTTGACCTAACATCACCTCAACACAAGGAAGCTCTGATTTATCCCTGAGATCGATAATTCGCGTGCATGGTGAAGCCAAACGACTGAGTTCCATTTTCACTAGAAAACGGGTCGAATTGGTTTCATCTATCGTCAGCTGCTGGAAAATCTCTTGGAAGTTAGGTTCCATGAGCAATGGCTTGAGCTGTTCGATGAGTGCACTATGGTTATCTAGACTCATGTAGGGTTCTTTTTAATGCTTATTTTGTATTGGGCTGTTAGTCTTATGTCGGCAGTATTCGCAGTTACTTAAATTGATTTTATACAGATTTTAATGAGTTATGGCAAAGAATAAAACGGCGTACGTATGTAATGAGTGTGGACAAGACTTTCCCCGTTGGCAAGGGCAGTGTAGCGCTTGTCAGGAATGGAATACGATCACTGAGGTGAGGCTCGGTGCAGCTTCGTCTGGGCGTAGCACTAAGTTTGTCGGTTATGCCGGAGCAAGCAGCAATGAAGTGAAGACATTAGATCAAATCGATCTCAATGCCTTACCGCGGATCTTGAGTCATTTTGGCGAATTAGACCGAGTGCTCGGTGGTGGGATTGTACCAGGTTCTGCCATTTTGATTGGCGGACATCCAGGCGCAGGTAAGAGTACGCTTTTATTGCAAACTCTGTGTCATCTAGCCGAGCAAATGCCTGCACTGTATGTCACGGGTGAAGAATCGTTGCAGCAGGTAGCGATGCGCGCCCATCGCCTTGGTTTACCAACCAATAAATTGCGGATGTTGTCTGAAACCAGCGTCGAGCAAATTTGCGAAGTTGCCCTTAAAGAATTGCCTAAAGTCATCGTTGTTGACTCGATTCAAGTGATGCATATGAGTGATGTGGCATCGAGCCCAGGCAGTGTGTCGCAGGTGCGTGAATCCGCTTCTTACTTAACCCGTTTTGCGAAAGAAAATGGCATTGCCGTGATCATGGTCGGCCATGTGACCAAAGATGGCAGTTTGGCTGGGCCCAAGGTATTGGAACATTGTATCGACTGCTCTGTGATGTTCGAAGGGGATAGCGATAGTCGTTACCGCACCTTGCGCTCCCATAAAAATCGTTTTGGCGCGATCAATGAATTAGGTGTATTTGCCATGACCGAGCGCGGCTTAAAGGAAGTCGCCAATCCTTCGGCAATCTTCCTCTCTCGTGGTGAAGAAGAATCATCTGGCTCGCTTGTCATGGTGGTTTGGGAAGGCACCCGGCCCTTGTTGGTGGAGCTGCAAGTGCTGGTGGATAACTCAGCCATGTCTAACCCGCGCCGCGTGGCTGTGGGTATGGATGCAAACCGTTTGGCCATGTTGCTTGCTGTAATGCACCGCCATGGTGGTTTGCAGATGTCGGATCAGGACGTGTTTGTTAACGTGGTGGGCGGCGTGAAAGTGACTGAAACCAGTGCCGACTTAACGTTACTCTTGGCAATGGTATCGAGTTTTCGCGGTGATATTTTGCCTAGCGATTTAGTTGCCTTTGGTGAGGTCGGGCTGTCCGGCGAAATTCGTCCTGTGCCTAATGGGCAAGAGCGATTAATCGAAGCCGCTAAGCATGGTTTTAAGCGAGCAATAGTGCCCAAGGCCAATGTGCCGAAAAAGCCTCCAGCTGGGATGGAAGTGGTGGGTGTTTCTAAGTTATCCGAAGCGCTAGAAGCGATTTAGCATCAAATGCTCGCGAGTGAGTTAACACCAGCAAGCAAAACAGCGCCATGAGGCGCTGTTTGTGTTTATGAGCTGGTGTTTTAAGCTGTGATATTGTGTTTTTCGATAAACAACATGAGTTCACGATTTAGCAAAGAAGCATCACCTAGGTTCAGTTCCACCATACGTTTTAGGTGGCTGATACTATCAACATCGATAAAGTTACACTTCAAACCTAATTGGGCATTTTTTTGATGGACCAACTCAGTTTCCATACGGATCTCAATGTCAGATTCTGGTAAGGAAAAACTGAGGGTAATAGCATCACCCGAATTAATAAAATTTTGCGGTTCTTCAACCAAGGCGCCATTTAGACTCAAATCGAGAATGGTCGTCTCCCACTGTGCACCACCTTGTTGTAGATGTGCGCTCGTGGCAAATAGAATCCGCGAAAACTTACGCCTTTCGTCCATACCCAATCCTTTTTCTTTCATAGTCAGCTAAGTGTAGTCCCATCAGTGCCTCTAAGCATAAGTCATATTGATGTGACTGTAAAAGCAGAGTAATTTTTTGTTCAATAAAGCTACCAAGATCGCATATTCACGCAGGCGGTGTGAATGACGAGGTGTTCGTTACAGAAAGCGTAAGTGTGGCTCCTGAACAACAACCCTAATACGCCAAGTATCAATACACAGTATCAAGGTTTGGTTGACTTGCCATATTCTAATATCGGGAGATGAAGGAGGGGGGAAGTTAGCGTACGTTTACGCGGCACTGGCAGACTCTTATCGTGATTAATGTGATATTAAGTAGCAGTTATTACATAGGTTTAGGCGTTTTTTTAAACAACAGATTTCAGTTTTTGCCGCTAATTTTTTATCGAAGTGTAGGCGATGTCTTAGCTATCTTTGGGATATTCCAGTATCATCCGCGGCCAACAACGGCTGCGTCTACATGGTTAATGGCTTTTTAATCATCGCGAGGCATCACTGCTTGCAGATCATGGATTTTTCCCACAGTAGGAAAATGATGTGGATCTCTCACCCAAGTCTGATGGATTTGGGGCTCTAATCTGCCGCAGCCAGCGTCGCCAATTGCGTTTTAGGGTAATTGGTACCGACCCCATTTTAAGAGATCACAAGGTATAACAACATTATGTCTGAGCAATTGAGTTCAACAGCCGTATCCTCTGGTTCGTTTCTGGACCGTTATTTTTCTATTCAACAACGTGGTAGCACAGTTCGCCAAGAAGTGATTGCGGGATTCACAACCTTCCTCGCTATGGTCTACTCAGTGATTGTGGTGCCTAACATGTTAGGCCAAGCGGGATTTGATCCCGGCGCCGTGTTTATCGCCACCTGTTTAATTGCATCATTTGGTTCTTTGCTCATGGGTTTATGGGCTAACTTACCTATGGCGATTGGCTGCGCGATTTCGCTCACCGCCTTTACCGCCTTTAGCTTAGTGCTAGGTCAGGGCATGTCGATTCCGGTTACCTTAGGTGCGATTTTCCTAATGGGCGTGACGTTCACACTTGTGAGCGTCACGGGTATTCGTCAGTGGGTGCTGGCTAATTTACCTAAGGGCATTGCCCACGGTACTGGCATAGGTATCGGCTTGTTTTTACTCTTGATTGCGACTAACAGTGTGCAGTTGATTGTGGCCAATAGCGCAGGCTTACCGGTGAAGTTGGGCGATATTAACAGCTTGCCTGTTATTGCGACCGTTATAGGTTTAGCGGCAACTATCGGTTTAGAGCGCCGCGGTGTACCAGGCGGTATTTTGTTGGTGATTATCGCGCTATCGGTATTTGGTTTAGTGTTCGATCCGAGTGTTAAATACCAAGGTTTGTTCGCCTTGCCTGATTTTACCTCAGAGCATTCACTGATTGGTCAGCTCGATATTATGGGTGCCTTTAATCCTGTGGTCTTGCCTATCGTATTAGCGTTAGTGATGACGGCGATTTTTGATGCGACCGGCACTATCCGTGCTGTGGCTGGCCAAGCTAATTTACTCGATAAAGACGACAATATTGTCGGCGGCGGTAAAGCCTTAACTTCAGACTCAGTCAGCAGTATGGTGGCAGGTTTAGTCGGCGGTGCACCAGCGGCTGTGTATATCGAGTCGGCGGCGGGTACTGCAGCAGGTGGTAAGACAGGTTTAACGGCTACCATAGTTGGCGTACTGTTTTTATTGATGATGTTTTTAGCACCATTAAGCTATTTAGTGCCTGCCTATGCGACAGCGCCTGCTTTGATGTATGTGGGTTTGTTGATGCTGAGTAATGTGGCGAAACTCGACTTTGACGATAAAGTTGATGCCATGTCGGGCTTAACCTGCGCTGTGTTTATCATCTTAAGCTGTAATATCGTTACCGGTATTATGCTGGGTTTTGTGACACTGGTGGTAGGCCGTATTTGCAGTGGCGAATGGCGCAAACTGAAGTTAGGCGTGCTTGCCATCACCTTAGGTTTAGTGGTGTTTTATATGGGTGGCTGGGCGATTTAAGTTAGGCAAACTGAGTGATTTGAACTGAGTTATTGAGAACAGAAGCGAGTGCCGTCTTAGGATTAGCACTCGCTTTGATTTTGTGCTCTGTACTCACAATAGGCACGTAATAAGTCTTTCCAAGTAACAATCCCAACCAATTTACCGTCCTCTAACACGGGTAAGCAGCCTATATTGTTATCTAATAACATGCGGGTGGCCGTGTCTAAATTGATGTGAGGTGCGACGGTAACCGGATTACGCGTCATCACTTGATGTACACGTTTTTGTAGGGTTTCTAAGTCTCTTGCGGTTTCCGCGCTACTGCCCAAGTTCGGGCTAATCGCGCGCAATAGATCCCGCTCCGATAACACGCCTTCAAGTTGGTACTCATCGACGACCAACAAGTGATGAAAGCTCGCTTGGTCGAAGATTTCCTTCGCCACAGTTAATCGATCGTCCATTTCAACCGTGACGACTCGGGTACTCATAATATCGGCGATAATGATCGGCATGATGATCCCCTGTTAAGCTTGCGCATCCTAAGATGCGCTCTGTTAATGCGCAGCATTACAGTTACTTATAACAGAGTGGTGCAAGTTTAGCCAACACCCATTACAAAGTTTTAACTCAAAGATCTTGGACCTCTGGCTCATCATCCGCTGTGATTGGCATCCGCTCCGATTCGGGCAAGTGTGCGCCTATGTAGCGTTGATACTTTTTACCTTTCAGTTTGTGGGTGTCCACCAGCACTAAGCCATCGATACAATCGCCAAAGTCGGCGTCGATACCAAAGGCGAGAAACTTAACCCCATCCGCTTTACACAGTTCACCATATTGTTTGTAGAGCGTAGGTACGGCCGCCCCCATACTCGCGAGCACTTGTTTGAGTTGCTTAAAGTTACTCTGATAATCCTCGGAGAAATACAAGTCATCTAACTTAGCTTTTTGGGATTTAGATAAGCCAAAGGGTGACATGGAAACTGCCATCTGCTGCGCAGGTGCAAATTCCCGCGCATAAAAGTGCACTAGCATTTCCCTAGCACTTCCAGGCAGTTGATTACTGATGGACACTGGGCCAAATAGATAACGATATTCAGGATGCTTGGCGAGATAAGCCCCAATGCCAAACCACAGATAATCTAAACTGCGTTTACCCCAATATTTAGGCTGCACAAAGCTGCGACCGAGTTCTAACCCTTGCTTCACAAAGGGCATAAAGCTGTCGGCGTATTGGAATAGGGATTGGCTGTAGAGTGCGTTGTTGCCATATTTTGCTAAGACTTGCTCACCACTGGCAAAACGATAGGCGCCGATAATTTCAAACTGCTCTTTATCCCACAACACTAAGTGTTGGTAGTAGGAATCGTATTTATCGATATCGCGGCGCTTGCCCGAACCTTCGCCTACGGCGCGAAAGGCGATTTCCCTCAGGCGGCCGATTTCCCGCATGATGGGATTACTGTCGTGGTGTTGGTACAGATAAATCAACTTGTTATCTTGCGTTTCCCCTAGAAGTTCACATTGTTGCAGTGCCGCTTGCAGTTCACGGCGCGATTCGGGGTGGGCGATAGCGCTCTGGGTGATAAACAGAGGATCTTTATCTTTGCCAATACGATACAAGTGATTTTTAAGCAGTTTTATCTTGGTCTTGAGTGGAAAGTCCATTGAGCGTACGGCTTCATTAGAAATGAGCTCGCCAATGCGGATCGGCATATTACGTTTAGCCTGCTTGAACATTTCCTTCACTAGCAGCAGTGTCGCAAGTGGCTTGTAAATCATAGATGCGCCGTAGAAAGTGGCAGAGTTTTTGGCATCTAAAAATATTGGCAGTAGGGGCGCATTGCAGGAAATCGCCATCTTTAAAAAGCCTGAGTGCCATTGGGTATCACGCACGCCGTTAGGGCGCAGACGCGAGACTTCGCCCGACGGAAAAATCAGCACTGCGCCTTCGTTACGCAGGTGCTGGTGGATTTTTTCTAAATGCTGTTTCGGTGTGCCGCCGGTCATATTGCGCACTGGCAGTAGGATTGAGTGCAGCGGTTCCAGCGCCATCAAGAGTTCATTCGCGACGACTTTTATATCAGGGCGAACTTCACTGATGAGTTTGATGAGCGCTAATGCATCGAGTGAACCTATAGGATGGTTCGCGAATATGACCACTCGGCCTTCACAGGGAATGTTTTCTATCTCGTTGGCGGGCACGGTAAAACTAAAGTCAAAACTCGCCAGCATTTGTTCGACAAAGTCTACGCCCTGTAAATAGGTATATTGACTGGCGATATCGTTGCACTGTTTTTCATTGAGCAGGTAACGCAGCATGGCCTTGGCAGGTTTAGCGAGCCAAGGTTTGTCATTGATCGCTGGCAGATTTTGTTCAACCACATTATCAACGGTAAAAATCATGTTATTCGCCTTGAACGGCACAGTATGCTTGTTATGGCTAAGGCTGCTGTTTAGCATTTGTTCATTGTATTCCATAGCATTATGTAATTGATTCATAGTGTTAGGCAACATCCCTTGGGCGAGTTTCGCCGGTATTTATGTTTGGCATTTGCTGCGCTGCCGTTTTTTGTTGCTTGTCTTTGTGCGTCTCAGGCGGCTGTTGTACCAGCGCTATACTGTTGAGAATATCGAGCTTGAGCGTTTGCTCGTTCCAGCGGCAAAGTTGTAATTCGCCGCTTAAGGTTTCTGTGATTAAACTGCAGTTTTCGACCCAGTCACCGTCGTTGGCGTAGATGATCTGCCTCTTTTCAGGGGGACTGAGTGGTGAGTAATATTGGGCTGCTCTGGGGTGAGTCGAGAGTTCGGGCTGATGGATATGACCGCAGATCACACCGTCAACATCAAAGTGCTGGGCATAGTTGAGTACCGCTTGACGGTAATGTCCAATAGCGGCTTGAGCCTTACCCACTTTGGACTTGATATAACTTGCCAGTGACCAATAGGGGTAACCTAAGCGTTCCCGCAAGCTATGGAGATTGCGATTGAGGAACAATAATAGGTCATATAAATGGTCGCCCAATATGGCGTAGAAACGGCCGACACACACATCGGCATCAAACTGATCCCCGTGGAGCATCAAGAGTTTATGGCCGCCAATTCCGTGGTGAATATGTTGGCGGGCAATTTTAATATTCCACAGGCTTAGCTCGGCGTAGGGTTTAATCAGTTCGTCGTGGTTGCCCGGCAGATAAATCACTTGGGTGCCGTTTTGTGCCAGTTCAATGAATTTCTGCAGTACCTTATTGTGGCTATCGGGCCAGTGCAGCTTACGTTTCAACGCCCATAAATCGACTATGTCACCGACCAGATACAAGTGCTGACAACGCACGGTTTCAAGCAAGCTGAGCAGGTAGTCAGCCTTGCAATCCTTACAGCCTAAATGGATATCTGACAACCAGAGGGCGTTAACTGTGATGCTTGCTGTATGGGTTGAAGTTAATGCGGATGGGGTAATAGCGGCACAATTGGATTGATTTGAGGATGTTGGTGCTAATGTTGGCGTTTGTGTTGAGCGATTAAAGATGGGAGGGGAAAGGCTGGGGTCATTTATCTCTTCCCGCGTAGACCTCTCAAGTTTCCTGAAATTAAATCCTGTCATCTCGTATTCACCCCATTAGGCTGTTAACGAATATGAGCTTAGTGGGGGGCTTTGACCGAATGATGAAGTTTAGATGACATGCAGATGACAAAAGGTGAATTAGCCTGGACTGAACCTGCAAGATTCACATCAGGATGCAATTAGATCCGATAGGTTGGTTTAACTTACTTCTGCCCCATTATCAGTTAGACCAAATACACTACAGTTTTGAGTTTCAAATCTGTCACAATTTCCTAAATTGCATATCTATTCAACTCATTGACCTCAATCTCAAGCTAAAATAAATAAGGACATTTCTAAAGTCATTTAGGGGTCAGTTATGTGGACGAAAAAAGGCCATCGAACTGGGCAGAAAAAGCCCTTTAAGCTCGAGGATATCTGGCGTATCCGCACTAGACTCGAAATCGAAGGTAATATCAT